>NZ_ALPT02000006.1 GCF_000292245.2 Alkalihalobacillus alcalophilus ATCC 27647 = CGMCC 1.3604
ATCTCTATAACCAGATACTTTGCAATATCTATGCCAAGATGAAATAAAGGCGGAATAACCCGTGGGGAGCGGTTCTTTCTATTAGTCTCGTTAAACTTAGTGCCAACTTTTAGGCAGTTCAGGCAGTTAACTGCCTAAAAGTGAGCCTTTTTAATGCTGATTTTTCACCCAAACATTTAGATTTTCATAGGCCCCTTCCATAAAACAATTATTCGTTAGCCTTCCTTGATATTCGTAACCTAATTGATGGAGAGCGGAATTCATTCCAAAAGAGTTTGCCCGTGCAATTGAATAAGTCGATAAGATTCGGTCTGAATATAACTCCCTTTCAATTAATTTAATTAAATGTTTGATTAAACCGTATTGACGATGGGCGGGGTCAGTTGCACAATCGGTCATTTCAGCATTATGAAACACGGCATTAACATCAGCTGAAGCAGCACAAACAATTTCAGCTTCAAAAGTTGCAAGATAAAAAATCGCCCCAGCTGACATCAACTTTTGTAAATAAGCGGGTTCACTAATCGGAACCGGATAACTAGAAAAAATCCGAGCATAAAAGCTAGCTAATGCTTCAATGTCTGCTTGATTCGCCCGACGTAGTTGATAACCAGGTGGCAAATCTTTATTTCCTTTTGAAATCGGTTTATTCAACACACCTTCCATAATTTGATCTTCTGCGATCCAATCGCCACAATTTTTACGTTCATTCGTAAAAAAGCGGCACATTGCATAATTATCAACCCCATTAAAGTACCCTTTAAAAATCGCCTCCAATTCAAACCCTAATGGCAATAAGCGTTGCCATTGTGTTGGCTTCGCATAAATAATTAATTTAGTGAATGGTTTTTCTTGCCTCATTTGTTCAAGTTCAATAAGAAGTTTTTTTGGGTCTCCACGAAATTCATCGACCCGGATACGTTCATTGGCATGATCAATATACAGTTCTGCTTGAAAACATTCATTCCGTACCTTTTCTTTTGTTGCAACACTAATCATTCGGCCTTCCTCCTTTTTTCCGTTCGTCATTAGATTGATATTTTTTTAATTTGTATTGAAGTGTTTGTCGAGGAATACCTAAGTGATTGGCAGCCTGCTTAATATTTCCTCCAGTCGCCTTTAAAGCATCCTTAATATAACTCATTTCCTCCATCACCAATTTATCCTTAAGTGTTTGAGAGCTTTTCTTTTCTACTGATATTGAGCTGATTTTCTTTTGAAGATGATGTGGTAGGTGGTGAAGACTAATTGCATCTTCTTCTGACATCGTTAATGCATATTCAATCACATGGCGAAGTTCTCTTATATTTCCTGGCCAGTCATAAGATTGCAGTAAATGAAGCGTACTCACATCCAGTTTTGCTGTCGGACGATTGGCTTTTTTTAAAAAATAATCGACTAAAATCGGAATATCGTTCGTTCTTTCCTTTAAAGTCGGTAATTCAATTAAAAATAAGGAAAGTCGGTAATATAAATCTTGTCTTAATAATCCTAATTCCACACATTCTAGAGGGTGTTGATTCATAGCCACAATGATTCTTACATCAACCCGATAACTTTCTGTTCCACCAACTCTTCGAATAAAACCATCTTCAATCGTCCTTAAAATCTTCGCTTGAAAGTCTAATGGCATCGATTGGATTTCATCTAAAAAAAGAGTACCCTTATGAGCTAATTCAAATAGGCCTTTTCTATCGACCGCCCCTGTAAAGCTACCTTTGGTTGTACCAAATAATAAACTTTCTAGTAAACTACTCGGTAAGGAAGCACAGTTTTGAACGATAAAACGTTCATTTTTTCGCTTCGATTGCCGGTGTAACGCTTGCACAAAAAGCTCTTTACCTGTTCCAGTTTCACCGTAAACAATAATTGGATGATTGGTTTCAGCCGCTTTTTTCCCTATATGCATCTGAGCTTTCATGGTCGGATCATTGGTCATAATGTCGTTCCATTCTGATAACTTAAGTTCCTTTGTTTGTTTTCTCTTATCTCTTCGGTTATCATCCATTTGTTGCAATTGTAAAATTTTCTCAGAAAGTTGATTGATCTGTTTCATATCTTTTGCTATTTCTATCGCCCCGTATAATTGCTGCTCAATAAATAATGGAATAGTTGTGTTAATCGTATCTATCGTAAATCCTTTATTATTCTTAAAGGTTTGTGATTTTTGATAGATTGCTTTTTTCGTTTTCATTACTTTTAATAAAGTGCTCGAATCTTCCGATAACGAAGGGAAAACGTCTAGTAGATGCTTTCCAAGTACTTCTTCCCTTGTTAGTCCGTCATGACTCGCTGCCACTTGATTATAATAGACCGTCACACCATTTTGGTCAACAACATGAATGGCTTCATCAATCAATTCCAATATAGTCTCAAGCATTTGTCCCCAAACATTCATTTCTTTTTTCAAGGTCAACACCTCACTAACGGTCTAATAATAGTATATGGTCTTAATGCTTTTCCTTATGAATGCTAATTCATGTAGGTTAGAAAAGGTGGCTACCATACAAAATAGACGGAGTAGTCATTTATCGACTTAGGTCATCCGTCTTATTTTCTGTTTTTTTGTTTGTTTTCTATTATTGTTTATCTTAAGTTAATCGACGCTATACTCGATGTGATCGTCCTTAATAGTTCATCCCTTACATTGTCATTGGCAATACTTATAATGACATAGTGTAAATACAGTTGGTCGTTGATGTTTTCTTCTTTTAAGAGCATATACATGTTCTCATGCTCTCGATCAGCCATCGTGAAATAATCAAAATCAGCTATTTCAGGAAAATCACCGAAGTGCAAATCGGTTAATGAAACTCGGTAATTTGGTTCTGATTTTTGAATCGATTCTTCAAACGTTTGAATGATACTAGCCATTTCCATATAGTTAGATTCTATTAATTCATAAGCATAACTATACCCTTGGCCATTAATAATTAGCATATTATTGTCATCATTAGAAGATACAACTGCTTCTTGTGGCACAATAATAGATTCAACATTTTCAGTTAAATCATTACCTGAACCGGGTCCTTCTGTTGTCTCCTGAGAAATGAGCCTAGCCTCAACACGATATTCCATCTCATCATAAACATAAATTAGCTCTGAATCCAATTGATTTAAATAGAGTTGTTCCGAAGAATGTTCGATTGACTCTTGTTCTCCTGCTGGATACATTGGATGTTCCTCGACACTATCAACACAAGCCGTTAGTGTAACAAGAACTAACGCTCCTCCAATGATGTTAGCTCGCTTTTTCATTATTATTTACCCCCAAAAATTCAAACAAAGTTCCATTTATTTCAATCAAACTAAAAGACATCTATTATTCTAACAAATTAATCGCTGACTGTCTTAAAAAGATTCACTTTCCGAAAAGATAGAGAAACTAAATAAATTTAAAAATCACCTTTAGAAGTGGAGTTTTCGCTTCTTAAAGGTGATTGATTTGTTTTTAGAAATTTACTCTACTACAGGTTTTGCATAAATAATATACCGATCTGGTGCACTGCCAACAAAATTAAAAGGGTAGCAGGTTGACAATGTCAGAACTTCATCAGGGGCCATCGAACGAATGACGGTCGTATCGTCTGCGGGAACAATTTCAGATTCATACATTTCATACACAAACGTACCGTATGGCATTTCTACGATAAATTGATCACCAATCTCAAGTTCACCAAAGCCACGAAAAACAGAATCTCGATGTCCTGATAACAAAATTTGATCATTTTGCCCAGGTAACTTCGTCGTTTTATAATGACCAACACCTCGTTCTAACTCTTCCTCTTCTGTTCCAGAAATAATCGGCAAATCCTTTTCTAGTTTTGGAATCGTTAATAATCCAATCACATCACCATCATTGATGTCCATTGATTCTGCACTTGAGATAGGATTTTCAACATCCCGATCCATCGCTAATACTTCGTTCGCTTCAGCAAGGGATTGTTTTTGTTTTTGACTCGATTGAAAGATTTCATACCCACCATAAATAAGAAAAGCCAAACCGACAATCATAATTAGACTAGCAATGAACCTCATCCTAAATCCTCCCATATGTAACTGTAATCTCTTCTCTTTTTATTGTATTAAAACACTCAATAAATTTGGATAACTAGTAAATAAATTGTATCATAATTTTGAACAAAATTCTGAAAAAATATACATTTTAAACGTTTTATAGAAATAACTCAACTTTCGCATCGAGAAAACCCGTTCAACTAGTTGGCAGAGCGAAAGGGAAGCTCTTAAACAAATGCCCTTGACACATTTGAAAAGCGAGAACGTACTATCACACAAAACGGATAAACTGTGCATCAAGAAAAAAAAATAGGCCATGCTCTTCGGCTGTCGCTACCAAAACCATACTCCGCGTCCTGCGGGAACCTTGCGAGCCTCCTCGGCAAGCCTTGCGGGGTCTCGCTCCACGGTTTATTCCCCGCGGGAGTCTCCGTATGGTTTTGTCCGCTAAGTGTCGTGGAGAGGCTTGATGATATGGCCATGCTCAATCAGCTATTTCTAACGCAGAAGAACCTTCTTTTTCACTTTGTTGGTTATGGAACTAAATAGATCATTGCCACCTATTTTTTCCCAAGTCTGCCGTCATGAAAAGACAGGATTCCAATCGAAACAAGCTCGATCATCTAGCTAACGTACAGAGCATCAACACGGATTGGTTTACAACTGTAATGGAATTAGTCATGGAAGGAGAAAAATCATTCTCAAGCTCATGTACGTTGAAGTCATGACTATTTTTTTATTCCATGAGAAAACCGAACCTAGATTCGATTCCATGATCTAGCGGACAAACAGACACGGAGACTCCCGCAGGAATAAACCGTCCAATGAGACCCCGCAAGCGTGCTGAGGAGGCTCATGAGGTTCTCGGCAAGGAGCGGAGTGTCTGTTTGGGAGCGACAGCCGAAGCTCTTCATTTTAGTGAACAGTTTCCTTCAACAGCCTACGAAGAGATGTATTCAGACTGTTAACGATTGAACTGTTCATGTAAAGTCAATTTGAGTATTGTATCGCCCTAAAGTCAATCTCTATCAACAGTTAAGGGTCAATTATACGCTGCGAAAGTTGAGGAAATAATTATGTTTATAAAAAAAACCCTAGATGACCTCTACAATCTTCTAGGGAATTATATTCTATAATTGAGACTTAACTTTAGTCGGTAACACTTCCTCAATGATTGGCCATAAGTCATGATGCTCTTTATCCGTTAACCACATCTGAATCGTGCCTGAATCCGTCCCTGTACGAATTAAACGCCCGACACCTTGACGAAGACGTAAAAGCATATACGGTAAATCAACTTCTGAAAAAGGGTTACTTGTATGGTTTCGTTTCGCATCAAATACAGGATCTTTAGGTGGAAATGGTAAGGAAGACATGAGCACCTGCGAAAGGGACTCACCTGGTATATCAAGTCCCTCCCACAAATGATAGGAACAAAGCACGGTTTCTTTTTCCGTCTGGAATTGCTCGACTGTCACACTAATTTCTTTTTCTCCTTCATATAATAAAGCAAATGGCCAGCTTTCTTTGCTTGCCCAAGCTTTAAAAAGATTCATTTCTTCTTTACTCGCAAATAGAATTAATGACTGTCCTTTATTATCTAATAGAGCTTGTTTCATTTCTTGCCATTTCGTTTCCTCTATACAGGCTTTCTTCACTTCAATCTTCATTTTTTCATCATAATCAAAAGGTGAGTCAACAGCAAACGATTCATAGTTTTCAATTCCTAGACTTTGAGCAATAAAAGAAAAGTCTTTATTCCTTGATAATGTAGCGGATGAAAATACAATTGGAATGTTTGCTTGGAACACTTCTTCTTTTAAAATCGATTCTACTAGTCTTGGCATTATCACAAAAGTTCTTTCATATTCCGATTGCTCTAACCAAAAGATGCCATGATCTTCTTTAAGTAAAATCGATAGCCCATATGAAAGAAATTCTAGATATTCCTCAATCATTTTGACATGGTAGTCATCGATCGTAAACAATTCGGAATCAAAGACGAGCTGATCTAATAACTGTTCCACATAACCATTCATCTTCGCTGCTAATTGCAACATTTCGTTTGAACGTGGTACATAAGCCCGAATCGATCCCTCATGATGAATCGCCGATTGCTGCAATTCATCAAACCATTGATCATGAATCAATAATATTTCTTCAATTAAAAGGAGCGATTCTTCACGAACATTTTGTTGCATATAACCTGTTAGCACTTTCGTTAATGTCTGTGAATGAAAACGATACGTTAGTCCTTTTTGGGCAGCAAATTCAAGAAGATGACCTTCATCAAAAATTAAGCAACTCGCTTCAGGTAACAACGGCAATTGACCTTCACGCTTTCTCGATTCCTTCGTCCAAACATGTTCCATATAAAAATCTTGAGAGCAAATAATCAAGTCAGCCGATTTCTTATAAAAGTCGCGATTTAATGTTTGACCACAGCGATGGCGCAGATCACAGGTCGAACATTGTTGCAACGGATCCCAAGCAATTTCTGCCCACTTTTCATTTGATAACCATGGATATTCCTTCCGATCACCGAAACGTGTAAAGCGCTCAAGCGATTGGGTATGCTGGTAAACAAAAGAGGGAATTTGTTCGTGCACTCGATTAATATCCTCGTCATCTGTTGTCGTCACAATACTTTCCAACTTGCTCACACAAACATATTGATCACGTGCTTTGGCAAGCCTTGCATCAATTTTTAAACCAAGGGCCTTTTCTAATTTCTCAATATCTCCGTTTGGTTTGACGAGTTGCTCAATTAATGTTTCATCCGCACAGGCAATAATAGCTGGTTTCCTCATATAACGTGCATAACAGATCGCATATAAAAGATAGACGAGTGTTTTCCCCGTACCGACACCAGCTTCCGCAAAAATCGTTTTTTTATTTTTAAATGCTTGTTCTAATTGGAAGGCCATAAAAATTTGTTCATCTCGTAATTCAAAGCCTTTCTCTGGCAATAAATCATAAAAGACATCGCCTATATAATCAGATAATTTATCAAAAAACTGCTCATTTTTAGCTACTTGAAATGGTAATGTTGTTTTCATGTATAACTCCTTCAACCTTAATTAATCGATAACCACGTTATTATACATGAAATAAAGAAAGCTCGATAGCCTTTATTCTTTTTTATGCCTTGTTGCTTCTTCTGCACTCTGATTAAATTTCAATAAACCTGAATGTATGACCTCAACTTCCACGTTAATCTCTCCTAATAATTGCTCTTGCAACGGAAAATCCTCTTTTAAAGGTTCCCATTCGCGATAGTGGTTTACATACGTTTCAAATTCTAAACCATACAAATCAATTTCTTTTTCTACACCGGTCAGAAAAGTCTCTCTCACCTGCTTTTTCACAATTTTTTCGGCTATTTTTTGCACCTCATGATCTTCCATTTCCTTTAATAGTTCTAACAACTGTGCTTCAAGTTTAATATCCAAATGATAGATAGGCTGACCTGCCACAAACTCTGCCTTTTTCTTAACCTTGATTCCTTCAACTGTTAACACACCGACTCCTTCCCCATTTTCTTCTAAATAAATCGGATAACGTTCCGTTCTTTCATCTACCCAATGCATTCCTTGATAAGCTTTTAAAGGTAAAAAGCCTTTATAATCGTTATCCTTCACAAAGTAGATTCCATCGTATTCCATTTTATTAACGCTTTCTTCATTTTTTTTCCATTGAGTTGTATTAATCTTTAAAGATGGAAGTTGAACGGTTTTAGCTGGTTCTGTTAATTCAATGACCACATCCTTTAACCGCGTTGCTAACGAAAAGGTTCGCTGTTCTAAGATTTCATTTGGTTTGTGTAGCAATGTTAACAAAGTGGACAAATTAAAAAAGGCAGGGGTTGCAAATAATTGCTCGATTGGCTCATTCGTCGCAAAAGCCCATTGAGAAAGTCGTGTTTCTGAAAATCTTGTATAACCATCGATGACTTCTTCAACTCCAGACTCTAATAATCGCTCTGTAAAAACAACCGTCGTCACATGGCTCCATAATGTCTTCATTTGGGCTGTTTTATACAAATTAGTTAACGACATATTCACCGATTTCCCCTCCCCTCTACCGATATAAACGACAGGGTCTTGACCAGGGGGTTGCTCCTGTTTAGCAACAAAAGAAAAGTCAAGCATTTGAGCATAAGAAATATAAATTTCTCTTTCCGGATCATAATCAAGCCCGACAGCTACAACATAATTTATATCTTGAATGTCGACTAAATCCCAACACCCTGTAAGCAAAAGCATAATAAGTAAAACAAAAATAGATTTGCTTCTCATAATTCGTTTCATCGTTATCAATCCTTTTGTTCTGTTAACATCCTAGAAGGTTTTATATCAGAACTTTTTGGCCTATCCAATACCGCCGCCACCCATTCTTTTATAGTAATAGGAGCAAGTGGCTCTAAATAACCGACTCCAAATGAAGTTAAACCGGCTATATAAGTCAAAACAAAATAAAGGCTTATAAAAAACCAAACATTCCTAAAAAAGAAGAGCCTATTAAAACTAAAAGTCGAAAGATCGTAACTGTTCCTAATAATGATTGATTAATGAGAGTAAACTGTGCAACAGCTGAAACCGCCATAACAACAAGCAACGTAGGAGAGGTCAAACCAGCTCGAATCGCTGCGTCCCCAACTATCAGCCCACCGATAACGGCAATCGTTTGACCGACTGATTTTGGTAAGCGCACCCCTGCCTCACGAAAAATTTCAAACATCCAAATCATTAGAAAAGCTTCCATTGGTGCCGAAAAAGGAATACCAAAACGAGAGTTCGTAATCGTTGCCAACAAATAGAGAGGAATTTGTTCCACATTATAAGCTGATAAAGCGATATAGAATCCTGGTAAAAAAATCGACACAAAAAATCCAAAAATACGTAGTAATCGTTCAAGCGCCACAAAATAATAAGGATGGTAAAAATCTTCTGGAGATTTAATTTGCTCGGTTAAATTAGTTGGAGCAATTAACGCCATCGGAGAACCGTCAATAATAATCCCAAACCGTCCTCTTCTTAAACTTTGAGCTAGAAAATCCGCTCTCCCTCCATAATTGACTAATGGAAAAAAAGACAATCGATTATTTCCAAAATATTCTTCAAGCTGCTGACTACTTTCTAAATACTCCACTTGACATGATTGTAAACTCTCAATGACGGTATCTAATAACTTTGGACTAATTGTTTGATCTAAATACACTAAAGAGACATCCGTTTGACTTTTTGTCCCAAGAACAAATGTCCGGTTTTTTAACAAAGGCGTTTTTAAGCGTTTTCTTAACAAAGATATATTTGTATTCAGATCTTCTGTAAATCCATCACGTGGACCTTTAATGGAAATTTCTGTTGCTGATTCTTCCGTTTCACGTTTGGCGATATCTGACATCCGCCGATAAAATAACCATTGTTCATGCTCAATCAATATAATTAAATCACCATTTAATAAACGTTCAAACAACAAAAGATCGGTATCGATTTTAGTAAACACGAGCTCATTCATAAGGGACATTTGAGAAAAACGTTTCTCATATATCATTTCAGCTAGACTAGGAAAAACAAATTCATTTAATTGTTTTCTATCGATCATCGCTTCAGAGTAGATAAAACAAATTTCTATGTTTTCGTATTGATGTGACTCAACGATAAAGTCTTCTGCGTCCTTCAATTCTTTTTTAAATTTTTCAATCGACCAATCCGATAACGATTGCTCATTAAACATTTCCGCACTAACATCTAAAACCGACTCATCCTGACTACGAGAAGATTTGATTTTGTTTAGTTTTCTCACATCGACTCCCTTCCCTTCGATTTTGTTACAAAAGTTAATAAAGTAAACAAGATAATCATAACGATATAAATAATAAAAAGAGTCGGCATATAGACTTCATAAAAGGAAATAACATCCATCACAATAATGACTGGAAATGCCGTAAATCCAATCAAAATGAGCGTCATAACGAGATAAAAATAGATTAATTTCTTTACCTTAAACACATAAGCAAATATTTCTCCCATCAAATAAAGCTCAAAGGCTAGCCGGACAAATGCACCTGATAACCACTGATAAATCGATAAAAAATCAACATTAGATATATAATCACCTAATTGAACGAGTAACCATTGTTCAAACGCAGGATAGCGCATCGTTTGCGAAAAGAGTCCAAAAGCGGCAACTGATCCCATCAGTGGTCCGATCGTTAATGAGATGAGAAAAAAACTTAATAAGATTAAATGCTTTGTTTTTATACGATGGTTAGCTCTATGTTGAATAAATAGTACGGAAATTAACTCGATCGTGGAACTCAAAACATAAAGCGTTGTCCAACTAATCTCCGTAATAGATGTAGTCAAAAAGGGTCTTAAAAGTTGATAATCTTTAAATTGAAAGTTGGCCGTCATAACAAAGTAACCAGCTAATACAACAAATGGAAGCAAAACCCCAGCAACAATTCCTATCGTTCGTAACCCTTTTTGTACTAAATAAACAACTAAACCAAGTAATACGAGTGTCGTCACAAAAATCGGCGTTTTTTTGAGGTATGTCACTTGAGTCCATTCAATGACCCCTCTTGAAGTTAAATAGCTATTCAACAAAAAGATACACCAAAAGATGATCCCAACAACGCAAGCTACAAAACGGTTGGATTTCCGTTCTATCCAAACAAGGAAATGTAATTTATTCACCTTTTTCAAAAGAAAGCCGACAACACAGACAATTAATATACAAATAGGCAATGCTATCAGAACGGCCATCCATGAATCTTTTCTAGATGTATTCAATAATAAAGGAATCATCTGAACATGATTTACTAAACCGATGGAAAGAAGGAAAATGAAGATAATTTGATTAATCGTAATTTCATTTTTACTAATCATTTTCTTCCTCCAGATGTTTGTTTTTATTAAGTTCCCCCAAATACGACCATTTTTATGCATTTACTTTCCACAGAAGGTTAATCGTTCCACTAGGAAAAAATTTATATGTTTATAGATGAATTCGTCCCTTAAAGTTATCAAATTACGGTACGAATCCCAGAAAACTAAAAAGCTCCTAAAAGTTCAAAAGAGAACTTTTAGGAGCTTTTTAACATCATCCATCATTAAATTTTAACAATCGTTCTTCCTCTATGATTATTTGCTGTAATGGCGGTTAAGGTCTCGATCACTTCATCCAATCGAACCTCTGTGACGATTTTTTCTATTCTTTCATTTTCATGTAATTCCTCCGCTATAAACTGCCAAACCTCTCGCCGTTTTTCCATTGGGTATTGGGCTGAGTCAATGCCAACAAGGTTTACACCTCGAATGATAAATGGCATCACTGTTGTCGGAATCTTAACACCACCTGTTAGACCACTAACAGCAACCGTTCCACCATAGCGCAATTGAGCTAATACATTCGCTAATGATTGTCCACCAACCGGATCAATAGCCGCTTGCCATTTACCCGATTGAAGCGGTTTCATTCCCTGCTGTGAGAATTCACTTCTCTTCACAACCGAGCTTGCCCCTAAACTTTGTAAATAATTTGCTTCAGTAACTTTCCCCGTACTAGCGACAACTTCAAATCCTAAAGTATAAAGCATCATCACGGCCATACTGCCAACTCCACCAGTTGCCCCAGTTACTAAAATAGGGCCAGCTTCTTTGGTAACACCTTCTTCAAGCAATCGTTTTATCGACAAAGCTGCTGTAAAGCCTGCTGTGCCATATATCATAGCCGTTCTTAAAGAAAGCTGCTCTGGCAATGGAACGATCCAATCAGCTGGGACTCGTGCATATTCAGAATAACCACCAAAATGTCCGGTCCCAAGTTCATAACTTGTCACAATAACCTCTTGTCCTTTTGTGAACCTTGAGTCTTCTGATGCCGTGACCGTACCTGCTAAATCAATCCCTGGTATCATTGGATAACTTGTGACTACTTTATTGTTGTTTAAAAGTGCCATGCCATCCTTATAATTGACACTGGAATAATGAACTTTGATAAGCACTTCTCCTCTAGGTAAATCGTCTATCGTTAATTCGGTAAGCTTTTTATTCAATTCTTTTGTCTCTTCATCTACATCAATTAATAAAGCACGAAATCGTTCCATTTAACATTCCCCCTTTTTCAAATCTCTCCTCAAGTATAACGAATTCCTATCCTTTCGTACAAAAAAACACCTTCATTCATCTTGGAATAAAGGCGTCTGCTTATTATTTTACATTTGAAAGCTCTTTTATAAAATCGTTGTATTCTGAAACTGGTAACTTCACGGCTTCTTGCTCGATCGTTTCAATTAATAATTCCTTATTTTTATAAAAAGGCTCTTTGCCCACTGTGTAATAATACTTAATAACCTCTTGTTCTTTAAAGAACGCCTTGCCAAGCTTTAATAATTTAGTTACAGGTAACCCTGATACTGATACCGATTCGTTGCTTGCTTTTGGCGTAAACTCCTCTTCTTTTGGTAGGCTTTCTCCTTGATTCATTCCAAGTTGTCCATTTAAACGCTTGGCCACTTTGTTACGGATTCGCTTTTTTTTCGAGCGGACCAGCCTCGAAATTTCAATATTTTCGTTTTTATTTCCTAAAACTTTTTCCATAAAAATAATGACTCCTTATTCAAATATAAATTGATGATACACACGTACCCTATACAATCGTTTAGTGTAACAATGATAGACCGTTTTGACCATGTCATTAATTTCCATTTTCTATTTTCTCGAACTGATAAGGCTTTGTCGTTGTACCAATCCGCTTAATCGTTACATCTAACTGATATTCTACAGACAATTTCGATAATTGCTCTTGCCAATTTTGTTTATTTTCTTCCCAATAAGAAGGCTGCTGTCTTTTTAACAGATTACCTAATCCTAAAAAATCGGTTTGATAATGTTCAACGGCTGCAAAAGTTTGTCCTAGAGTATGACGGAGTTCTTTGATCATTAACTGCTCATATTTTTTTAACGATTCCTTATTAGTAGGATCAATTTGACAGGAAGTTTCTTTTAATTCAGCTGCCAGTGTGATATTAACTAAGAATACAGGCTTTCCGCTGACGATTTTACTTATTACATCTGCCTTTGCACTTGTCACTTCTGTTGTGAAATTCCGATTCTCTTCTTGACAATCAATCGGTCCAACAGTAGAAATAACATCGGCATTCAAATAATTTACTCCTTTACTTTCCTGTTCAGTTAACCAACCAATTAAACGATCTTGCCGAAACACACTAAACGGTGTCAGCTGTAAATCTTCATATTGATTCACATTTTTAACATTGGATTCAGAATCCCCCTCAGACTCGCCACTCTTATATAAGGTTATCCCTGTTAAAACAGGTTCCATTCCCTCCGATAAAATCGTGTTAATTAATTCATCAATTTGTACACCACGTGTCGGAGCCCAAATTCTTTCTGAAAGAATCATGGAAGTATACATTTTATTCGCTGGAATTTTTTCAAGCGGTGTTAAAACACTCATAATCTCCTCAGCTCGATAATCTTTAGCAATAACAAGATAAAAGTCAGGACGTAATTCATTATAACGAGTAAAAAAATCAAGAATATGGCTAATACCATTTACGGCTAATCCCTCTCCAATAATGACCATTCTTGTATGAGCAATATATATTTCTCGTGAAACGATCGTACTCATTTTTTTAATGGCCTCTAAAATGGAATTGGCTTTTATCGAATAAACATAAACCGGGATTTGATTAGAAGAAGCGATTTGGGCAATTTCAGACGGATTCAAAATTTGGACAGAAATGATGTACTCATCGTCTATTAAGTCTATTCCTATCGCAGTTACAATTCCAATTTCATTTAATTCTGTTTTGCTCCAACAACCCGACAGCAGACAAAGCAAACATAAATAAACAAGTGTACCTCTTGCGACCCTCATTCCAAATTGGCTCCTTTTGGTGGTGCAGGCTTTTTTGTATTGGCACGTTTTTGATTTTTTTCTGTTATATATAATGAGCGTTCCCGAAGAGACCATAATGGAAAACGAAATAACGCATCTTTTTGGTTTTTCCATATAAATGGAGCAAATGGTGTCATATATGGAACACCAAAAGAACGTAAACTTGTTAAATGAAGAACTAAAGCAATTAAACCTAAAATTATCCCATATAACCCTAAAACCCCAGCTAAAATAATAAATAGGAAACGTAAAAGTCGAACAGAGATTGCCATATTAAAAGAAGGCGAAACAAAGTTGCTTATAGCTGTAAGGGATACGACAATGACCATTGCCGATGAAACAATGCCGGCTTCAACAGCCGTTTGCCCAAGAACTAGTCCGCCGACAATTGATATCGCCGAGCCGACAGCACGAGGCAGACGCACACCCGCTTCCCTTAATATTTCAAATGTGATTTCCATCATAAACACTTCAATAATCGCCGGAAAAGGGACGCCTTCACGCTGAGCCGCCAAACTGATTAATAACGGTGTTGGCAACATTTCTTGATGATAAGTGGTAACGGCAATAAATGTTGCTGGGACAAGCAAAGAGAGAAAAAAAGAAAAATAACGTAAAAAGCGTAATGCAATGCTAATGTCGACCCGTTGGTAATAATCTTCATTCGTTTCAAAGAAATTAACAAATACTGCCGGTAATATAAGAACAAAAGGCGAGCCATCCACAATGACGACAATTTTACCATCTAAAATAGCAGAAGCCGCCGCATCAGGTCTTTCAGTATTTAATAGTGTTGGAAAAGGAGAATAAGTAGCATCTTGAATATATTCTTCTAACTGCCCTCCCTCAAGTAAACCATCAATATCAACTTTTTTTATCCGACTTCGTAATTCATCAACCATTGAATCTTTAACAACAGATTTTAAATAAATAACAGCAAGCTCTGTTTTCGTTTTTCTGCCCACATTTAGTGTTTCAACCCACAAGTCTGGTGATTTAATCCGTCTTCTAATCAGTGACTTATTGACATTAATACCTTCCGTAAAACCATCCTTAGGACCTCTTACTAATGTTTGCGATGTGGGCTCTTCTACCCCTCTGCCTTCTTTTTGTTCAGCACTAATAACTAAACAATGAGCAATTCCATCTACAAAAATAATTAAATCACCTGTTAGTAAAAAATCAAACATATCTTCTATATAATCAAGTTGTGTCAAATCATGTATCGGCAGAGCATAATGACGTAAATATTGAAAAAGTTTGTAATGAGAAGGATATTCCTCCTTTTCTAAATAGCTTTTAACATCCTTCATAATGACATTGCTAATAAATTGTTCAATAAACGTTTGATCACTTAGATCTGAAACATAACTAACTGCAACAACAAACTGATCTTTCTCTTGAATAGTAAAGGTTCGAAACAAGATATCTTCACTAAACCCTGTTTTTTCCTTAATATAACATTGGTTTTTATGGATATCTTTAAAAATAGAAAGTGAGGTTTGCTTCTCGTTAATAGACTTTTCCTTTTTTGAAATTGGATAGGAACGATGTTTTTTCAAAATTGATGTTAATTTTTTCATCCTTTTCCCTCTTTCCTGCTATGAAGAGACCGTCTCATTTTCTTGCTGTTTTTGCCTTGAACCATTCATTTTTGATTTAATCCAGTGAATCATTAACAGGAGCAAAGGAATGCCTACCATGTTAACGGGGAGAGCATATCGTATCCAATAAGTGGTTCGATACAAATACTCATCTGTGAGATAATTATTCGGAATGAGTGATAAAACCGTCACGACTAGCACAAAAACGAAAGCGATAAGCGAACGATTTTTCAAACGAAAAGCATCCTTCATTACATGACTAAAGCAGTAAGTATATAAAGTCATTTTAAAATAAACACTCATCAACCAAACAACGATCGCCAAGGCGTCTAACCGTTGTAAAATATTAAAGAGAGAAATTTTTCGAACCATCGTAAAGTAAGGGAAAATTTGATTCACCGCAAATGGAACCCCTAAAACAGAAATAACCAAAAAAGTAACAAGTGTTAATCCAAAAGCCGTTATGATAATGGCCCCCATAAATGCACCTTGGCTCATTTTAATGTCTTTTATAAAAGCGGTTAAGGCAATAATAATCACAGACTCCCCTAATAAAGAAACAGGGGTTAAAGCCCCTTCTAATAAAGGCTTTATTTGAATGTTTACAAAGACGGGCTGAATATGAGCCAATTCCACATTTTGAATATTAAAAATGATCGTGACGATGATACTCAACAAAACAAGTGGACCAAATATCGTCGCACTACGAGAAAGAACTTCAATCCCAAGATGCACCCCATAAAAAATTAACACACTTAAACAAGAAATAATGACAATGAGTGGTGTTCTATACAAAATAAATTCATAAATTAATTCACTTGCCATTCGCAAAATAATCGCCGTTACGCTTGTCCACATGATTAAGTAATTTAGAATGACGAGTTTGGCTAGCCATTTTCCAAGCAGCGATTCACAAAGTTGAACAAATGTTTTTCCTTGATAAGCTCTTGCTAATAATGTTGCTTGATATGTAATTAGGGTAGCAGCAACACCCGCAATTAAGACAGAAAGCCATGCATAATTTCCTGCAGACTGAATGGCAGGTTGAATCGTGATTAAGACAGTCATGCCGATTGACATAAGTGTTAACACCCAAAATAATTCATAGCTTGAAATTTTGTACAACCTATCCCCTCCAAAACCTCCATCCATTTTAACGGTAGTGTAACCAACCAAATTTATCCTATTCAATTTCAACTAGTATGGAAAATAAACCACACTCTCGATATTAATTGGCATACAAAAAAGCTGTCCTCATAAGATCTTTCAATCTCATGGGACAGCCCTTTCGTTTTTTATATTATGATTTAATTAGAAGTTGTCTCATCTAATGAATTCACTTGAATCGTCCAATTAAATGAATCTGCTTTTTTACCAGTTTGAATGCCTGTTAACGTATCATACAATCGTTTTGATACATTCCCAGTTTCTCCACCATTTATTTTCATTTTCTGATCACGCCAAATAAGTTCCCCGATTGGCGAAATAACAGCCGCTGTTCCAGTACCAAATGCTTCTTCCAATAAACCTTGATTGTATGCTTCTAACAGTTCATCCATAGAAAGTCTCTTTTCAACGACTGGCATATCCCATGATTTTAATAATTCAATCATTGATTTACGGGTAATTCCTTCTAAAATGCTGCCGTTTAAAGCTGGGGTGACAATCTCTCCGTTTATTTTAAAGAAAACATTCATACTGCCAACTTCTTCAATATATTTTTTCTCTACCCCATCTAACCATAGCACTTGAGAAAACCCTTGTTTTGTCGCCTCATTTTGGGCATTATAAGCTGCTGAATAATTGCCAGCTGTTTTCGCTGTTCCTGTTCCACCTTTTACAGCACGTGTAAAGTTTTCTTCCACATAAATCCGGACAGGATTAATACCTTCAGGATAATAAGCTGCTACAGGTGATAAAATGATCATAAATGTATAACAGGCTGAAGGATGCACACTTAAATTGTTTTCAGTCGCAATAATAAATGGACGAATATAAAGAGATGTGCCTTCCCCTTTTGGAACCCATTCTTTTTCTAAAGCAATGAGCTGTTTTAAATAATATAATACTTCCTCTTCATCAACATGCGGAATACTAAGCCGCTCACTTGAGCGATTTAAACGCTGGAAGTTTTGGTCAGGTCTAAAAAGTAAGATCTGATCATCCTCGGTGCGATATGCTTTTAACCCTTCAAAAACGGTTTGTCCATAATGAAAAATCATCGCCGCTGGATCTAATGTGACAGGCTGATACGGAATGATTTTAGGATCATGCCAACCTTTATTAACTGTATAGTTCATTTTGAACATATGATCAGTAAAAACAGAACCGAATTTCACTTTATTCACATCTGGCTTTTCTTTTGGATGCATTGTACGGATGATTTGTAATTTCTTTCCACTCAACTTCTTCATCTCCTTTTGACCACTAATCACATTTTAAAAGCTCATTCTGAAGATTTCAAGAATAAAAATGATTCACGTTATGCTCGAAACGGAAGACATATTTCTAAAAAATTGTCAAAGAAAACAGTAAGAATATTGCTACTATAAGAAAGAAAGCGTTTCATTTTTTTCGGTTTTTTCTGAAATTTATTCTAAAAAATTTTTTAGATTTTCTTTGTTCTAGTTTATTCAGCTCCACATAAAGAAAGACTGCTCGATTTAACTCAAGCAGCCGCTAATATTAATTACTGAGAAAATCCGTTCAACTAGTTGGCAGAGCGAAAGGGAAGCTCTTAAACAAATGCCCTTGACACGTTTGAAAAGCGAGAACGCACTATCACACCAAACGGATAAGCTGTGAAGTAAGAAAAAGATAATAGGCCCTCCGGCAGTCGCTCCCAAAACCATACTCCGCGTCCTGCGGGAACCTTGCGAGCCTCCTCGGCAAGCCTTGCGGGGTCTCGCTCCACGGTTTATTCCCGCGGGAGTCTCCGTATGGTTTTGTCCGCTAAGTGTGGTGGAGAGGTTTGATGATATCGCCATTCTCAATCAGCTATTTCTAACGCAGAAGGACCTTCTTCTTCACTTTGTTAGTTATGAAAAGACAGGATTCCAATCGAAATAAGCTCGCTAGTCTAGCTAACAGAGCATCAACACGGATTTATTTACAACTGTAACGGAATGAGTCATGGAAGGAGAAAAATCATTCTCAAGCTACTGTATTTTGAAGTATTGTCTGTTTTTTTATTCCATGAGAAAACCGAACCTAGATTCGATTCCATTATCTAGCGGACAAACAGACACGGAGACTCCCGCAGGAATAAACCGTCCAATGAGACCCCGCAAGCGTGCTGAGGAGGCTCATGAGGTTCTCGGCAAGGACGCGGAGTGTCTGTTTGGGAGCGACCGCCGGAGGGCCTATTATTTATTTCTTGATGCACAGATAACGTGAGATTGGTTTGTTCGTTTATGAACTTGACGTATTAAAGCAAAGGGTTGACTGTTTACATTTTTTTCAATAGGAAGGAAGAGTTAATCACATTGTTCGCGACAGCCGAAGTGCTTCATTTTAGTGAACCGTTTCCTTCAACAGCCTGCGAAGAGATGGGTTCAGACTGTCAGCGATTGAACCGTTCATGTAAAGTCAATTTGAGTCTTGTATCGCCCTTAAGTCAATCTCTATCAACGGTTAAGGGTCAATTATACGCTGCGAAAGTTGAGTTAATTATAATCGATATTGTATTGTTCTCTTAATAAGTTAACCCATGGTCCATACTCTACTTGAAACTTTTCATTAAATAGGATATCTTCAATCTCTTCTCTATGCTCTTCGAATTCTGCTTCTTTTGCTTCATTTTTCCCAGTCACTTTTATAATATGAAAACCAAATTCTGACTCGACCGGTTCACTAATTTGGTCCAATTCTAATTCAAAAGCAACTTCTTCAAATGGTTCGACCATATCCCCTTTTGAAAAATAACCTAATTGACCTCCTTCTTCTTTACTAGCTTCATCTGTTGAAAATTCGACGGCTAACGTAGAAAAATCTTCACCTGCCGCTAATTTTTCTTTCACCTCATTAGCGGTATCTTCATCTTCTACTAAAATATGACTTGCTTCAACTTGTTCTTCTTGATTAAATTGTTCTTGATTTTCTTCAAAATACGCCACAGTCTCTTCTTCTGTCACTTCTATAATGGAAGACATTAACTTTTTTGTTAATAAGTAATAGTGTATATCATTTTCTAACTCTTCAATGCTCATTCCATTTTGACTAAGCATTTCCTGAAATGCTTCTTCTCCGTTATACATTTCATAATAATTTTCCATTTCAGCTGCCATTTCATCCTCAGTCACAGTAATTCCTTGCTCTTTTGCCTCTAATTCAATCATTTTGTCGGTAATTAGCGTTTCTAGTGCCGTTGCCCCATGTTGCGCCATCACTAATTGTTCAACTTGATCTTGTTTTATTTTTTCACCGTTTACTGTTGCTAGCACATTCGTTGAATTGGATACGTACACTCCTAATGCAATAGCCCCAACTAAGACCATAGCACTACTGATTATTACTATCGTTTTTCTCATTTATGATTCCAACTTTCTTATAAGGATGTATTGGCTGTTAATGTTAAATTTACTTGGATTAGCTCACCATTTCGATATAAACTGATTTCCACATTTTGACCAAGCTCAAGCTCTCGATATAAAACTTTGCGTAATTCAGTTGCATCTTTTATTTCATTCTTATCAATAGATGTGACAATGTCACCAGCACGGAGACCTGCTCGATCAGCTGCAGACTGCGGCTCAACCGTTGTAATGACGACACCCTCTGTCACTTCATCTGGTAGCTCGCCTAAGTACCCCTGAGGAATCTCATGTAAATTCGCTAACCCTACACCTAAATAAGGTCGGCTAATTTCTCCTTTTTCAATAATTTCTTCCACCAAAGGTAGCAAATCATTACTCGGAATCGCAAAACCAATACCTTCAATTCCATTTTGAGCGATTTTTAAACTATTAATCCCAATGACTTCTCCATTGGTATTAATTAAAGCTCCACCACTATTTCCCGGATTAATAGCCGCATCTGTTTGAATAACATCTAAATCCCATTCACCGGCCGAAGTCGTAACAGGAATGGTACGATTAATCGCTGAAATAATGCCTTGAGTGACGGTTCTCGATAAATCAAGCCCAAGCGGATTTCCAATCGCCAATACTTGTTCCCCAGGGCGCAGTGCGTCCGAATCACCAAAGGTTATGACGGAATGAACGGATTGTGAATCGATCGCTAATACAGCTATATCTGTCAGTGCATCAGAGCCGACTAGTTGAGCTTGAACTGAATCACCTGATGGCAATGATACTTCTATTCCGTCAGCGCCTTCAATGACATGATGATTCGTAATCACAAAAGCTTTATCTCCTTCTTTTTTGAAGATGACACCTGAACCTGTCCCGGCTTCAACGGCTTCTTGTTCATTTCCTTGTTGATTTTGAAAAAAACCTCCGTAGCCTTGCTGACTTTGTAAATTAACTACCCCCACTATTGACTCTGATGCCTCTTCAATCATATCCATTAAATCCGTCGTTCCTGTCGATATATTTTGCACAGGAAGGGGATTTCCTTCATTATTTGACTGTTCATTCACTAGGGCCTCTTCATCAAGAGCAAGTGACAGTTGATTAGCGACGAGATTTTCATAATAGCCTGTTTGAGGGATAACCATTAATGTAATCGCCGAACCAAGCACACCAGCACTTACCGTTTTAATAAACGAACGTCCTTTCTTTTTAGTGTTTGCTCTACTTTCCTTTTTAGAAATTTGTTCTTGCTCAATTTCCACTCTACCCACCACCTATCACTTTATTGCTTAAGCTTTGATCCTACTTTAAAACAGAAATAAGTCAGTCAGATGTCAAAAGTAGCGACAGTTATCAAAAATTGTGAGAAATGGATGCAGACGAGACAGTTCAACTCTATTGGGCGGGGATTTTTTACAGATTAGGCGCTTCTCCCTTTTAATCAACGCCAAAAAAACCTCATTTTGTCGTCATAACAAAATGAGGTTCTTCTATTTACTTTTTTACGTTATCATTTCATTTTCGGTTGTTTTTTGATTCGACCAAGACCGAGTTCTTTTGCTTCTTTATGAAGAGCTTTTAATAAACTAATCATCATCAATAACATAATCAATGAGAATGGAAGGGCAGCAGAAATCATCGTATTTTGTAAAGCCGGCAAACCGCCAGAATAAAGCAAAACCAACGCAATCGCCGCAACCATAATTCCCCATATTAGCTTAATTTTTGTACTAGGCGTTTGTGAGCCATCAGTTGTCATCATACCTAATACATATGTACCAGAATCAGCTGATGTGATTAAAAAGATCGCAATCAAAACAAGGGCTAATAAGGACATAATTAAAGAAAGTGGAAAATTCGCTAAGACACCGAATAAACTTTCTTCTATTGCTAAATTGGAAAGCATCGCCACTCCCGTATGCTCGTACATCATCGCCGTACCACCAAATGTGGCAAACCAGAAAAAGCCAACTAAGGAAGGTAAAAATAAAACACCAAAAACAAATTCTCTAATGGAGCGCCCTCGAGAAACACGGGCAATAAATATCCCCACAAATGGAGCCCATGAAATCCACCATGCCCAATAAAAGATTGTCCAGCCATCAATCCATTCTCTTGCCTCTGTATTAAACGGAGCAATTCGAAAACTCATTTGGAAAAAGTTTTGAATATAACCGCCTAATGTATCCGTATATAGATTAAGAATCGCAACAGTAGGACCAAAGATAAAGACAAATAATAATAAAATTAACGCTAAAATCATATTCAGATTACTTAAAATCCGTATCCCTTTTTCAATCCCTGTTAATGCGGAAATCATAAATAATACTGTAACTACGACTAAAATAGCTAATTGAATCCAAAAATTTAAAGGCAATCCAAATAAATAACTCATTCCACCATTGACTTGAGAAACCCCAAATCCTAGAGTTGTGGCCACACCGATAACCGTAGCGAATACAGCAATTACATCAATTGCGACTCCCAAGCCACCGTCCACTCTATTGCCCAATAACGGCCTCAAACTCGCACTTATTAATGCTTTCTCACCACGCCTAAATGTAAAATAGGCAATAACTAATGCGACTAAACCATAAATAGCCCAAGCATGAATGCCCCAATGAAAGAACGTAAATCGCAAGGCATCTCGCATTCCTTGTGTTGCTCCTTCTTGACCAGTCGGCGAGCTAACCGCATAATGACTTAGTGGTTCTGCCGTTCCCCAGAACACAAGCCCAATTCCCATACCGGCACTAAATAAAAGAGCAAACCATGTCGGACGGTTAAATTGCGGTTTATCATCCTGCTTCCCTAATTTTATCATTCCAACCGGACTTATTAAAAAATAGAGACATACAAGAGCAATAACTGTCACTAAAATTAAATAATACCACCCAAAGGATGACGATATAAAAGCCGTTAATTGACCGGTCCATTCTTCTAAAAGTTTTGGAGCAAAAATTCCAAACAAAACAATGATCATTAATAAAGAAACAGATAAATAAAATACAAGTGACTTATTTTTCATGTAAAGTTCCTTTCCCTTCAATAACTTTGAAAATCTCCCTATATAGGAGACGTACCTCCCCAGAAACAGGAAAAAACACGCCGATTCAAACGACGTGTTTTTATAACATAACATAACATCCATGTTATTTCTAGCCCGCAATAAACGAAAAACCATTCGTTTGGGACCGACACGCTCATTTTATTTCGCGTGTTTATTTTGTCCGTAACCTCAGCTCTTCATTCAATGGCAATGAACTCTTAAACCTGATTACTGCAAGATATTTTAACCTTATAATCACTTGATAAACTCAGTTAGTGTTCGGTCAATTCTCTCTTTCGCTTGTTTGGTTAGGACTAATTCCTTACTATCATCCCAATTTACATCGCTTTCAACGGTATATAAACCTTTAGCAATCCATTTAGCCCCTAAAGCAGATAAGACAGGTTTTAAACTATAATCCACCATTAATAAATGAGCTAAACTTCCCCCAATAACAAAGGGCAATACAGATTTGTCTTTTAAGCCATCTTGCGGCAATAAATCTAAATACGTCTTTAGTACTCCAGTAAATGAGGCTTTATATACTTGCGAGGCGACAATGACTAAATCCGCTTTATCGACTTTTTTATTAAATTCTTTTACTTTTTCATGATTGAATTGAGCTTGAATAAGAGCCTCTGCTGGGATATCTGTCACATGCAAAACTTCCGCTTTAACGCCTTGACGAGCATAAAACTGTTGAGCATATGTGATTAATCCATTTAAACGAGACGATTTATATGGACTGCCCGAAATGATCACGATATGGAGCATTTAATTTTCCTCCTTCTCCTCTTGAAAAAGAGGCAAAGCTGTTTATTAACAACGATGCCTCTGGTCATCCAGTCGGTCGAATTATTTAATTTATTTTATGCCTTTAAATATAATAAGTGATTGGGATATGTTTTTTTAAAATCGAAAATAAATATTCTTTTATTTCATGCTCTGACTCTTTTCGTTCACATGGATAAGGTGATTTTTTCGTTTCGTCCATGACATAAATCGTTGGTATTAATTCTGTAGTCGCTAAACTAATAAGAACAGGTTTAAGACTAAATTCAATGACTGAAGCATGGACTCTCGTTCCACCAATAATGGCAGGTAAAATCATTTTCCCTTTAAAAATACTTTTATCAAGATCATTTAAAAAATCCTTCATTTCTTTATAAGGTCTTTCTTTAGCCTCAAATAAAAGAACAACTAAATTAGCTTTGTCGATAGCTTGTAATGCCTTCGTTTCTTTTCTAATATTCGAAAAATCTTTAACAGATACGGAAGAAATAATATCTCCAAATTTATCTAATTGGCTTTTTAAGGCGGTATGAATACAACCTAATGAAGGCTCCTTAGTGGGTACTTCAATAATCGTTATTTGATATGACATAGTCTCATCCCCACACTTCTTATTAATTCTTAATATTCCTACTTGTTTAATAAGAATTATAACAATAAAAGTGGTGAATAGCAATCCCTATACATTTATTTTTAGTCTATTTTCCAAGGTGTTAATCGCTTTTCTAAACGTAAGAGCGAATAATTGACAAGCATACCAATAACCGAAATCGTAATAATTCCCGCATACATATAAGGGATTTGGAAACTGTGCTGCGAATTAATAATTAAATAACCTAGACCAGCTTTTGCCCCAATCATTTCAGCAGCCATTAAGACGAGAATCGAACCTGCTGCTGCCAATCTTATTCCAACAAAAATAGTCGGAATAGCAGCTGGTAAAATCACTTTTATAAACAGCCGAAAGGGGCTTAATGCCATAGAACGTGCCGACTTAATAAATAAAGGATCAACATTTCGGACTGAACTTATCGTACTTAACAAAATCGGAAAAAAGCAAGCATATAAGACAACTGCTACTTTCGATGCTTCACCGATTCCAAGTAATAAAATAAAAACAGGGAGAATCGCAAGTGCTGCTGTGTTTCGAAACGCTTCTAAAATCGGATTAAATAAATCAGAAATCGGTTTAAACCAGCCTATCAATAAGCCAATTGGAATAGCAATGATTAGAGCAAGTGTAAATCCGACGACTGACCGTGTTAAACTGGCAACCAAATGTGTCGTTAACTGACCCGTTGCAATTAACTCCCATAATCCACTCAATACTACTGAAATGGGAGGAAAAAACGCTACTTCTACTAGCCCTAATCTCGGAATTACTTCCCACAAGGCAAGAAAGAGTATGATCACAATTGATTTTGAAACTATCGCTTTCCCTGTTTGATATAAACCGTTGAACGGTTTCATTCGGAGCGTTTGGTTTTTACGTAATCGAATAACCGTATCCGTGCGAGCCATTTTATTCTTCCTTTCTTATTATGAAATATTTATCTTTTCTTGTCTTTGTGCTTTACTCACTTCATCTTGCAACAATGTCCATAACCGGTGGCGATAAGCACCGAATTCAGGCAACGAACGAATATCCTCTTCGGATTGTAAAGCATGTAAATCAATTTCTACTATTTCTTTGATTTGTCCAGGACGTGAGGTCATCACCGCCACTCTTTCTCCTAAATAGACAGCTTCATCAATACCATGTGTAATAAAAACGATCGTCTTTTTAGTCTTTTTCCAAATTTTTAATAATTCTTCTTGTAACGTTTCGCGCGTTTGAGCATCGAGTGCCGCAAATGGTTCATCCATCATTAACACGTCTGGTTCATAAGCAAGGCTTCTCGCAATCGCCACTCTTTGTTTCATACCACCGGACAATTCATGTGGGTAACGATTTTCAAAACCTTCTAATCCAACAAGCTTTATATATTCTTTCGCTTTTTTAATCCGTTCTGGCTTTGAATAGCCTTTTTCTTCCAGTCCGAATGTGACATTTCCTAAAGTTGTTAACCACGGAAAGAGGGCATATTGTTGAAAGACAATGCCTCGATTTAATGATGGTCCAGTTATTTCTTTACCGTCTAGTGTAATGGTGCCACTAGTTGGTAAAGTTAAGCCTGCTAGTAAATCTAATAAGGTTGATTTGCCACAACCACTTGGACCAACAATTACAAGAAATTCTCCCTCTTTAATATCTAAAGATACATCGGTTATCGCCTGAAACGGCTCATCATGAACATGTTTTTTTTGCTTTGTTGAAAATTGCTTATTAATATTCAAAACTTGAATCTTGCTCATTTTTTATCCCCTCTTTTCCATCGCTATTCCCCGTATGGATTAAACTCATTTGTATAAATCCCTTTCGCTTCAATATCTCCTTTATTTAAAAAGCCATCATGCTCTAGCCATTCAATCCAAACTTGAAATTCAGATTCCAAAATCTGCCCTCCTGCTCCTTCGATCCCAACACTTTTCCAATATTGAACTAAATTAGTATCTTCATTTCGGTCTCGTTTTTCAATGATGGAAACCATTCTTTCCCTTACTTCTTCAACAGGAGTTTCACGAGCCCACTCAATCGCTTTTGCCATGCCTTCCACAAATTTTTTCACCGTATTCGGATTATCTTGAATAAAGTCATCTCGGAAAACGAGGCTGCCCGCTGTAAAGTTGCCGAATAAATCTCGGTCTGTAAATAAAGGTCTAACCCCGCCACGTTCTAAAGCAACATCTTGTAAAATCCCCGAAAGGGTTGCAACATCTAATTGTCCTGAGCGCAAGGATTGCTCTCCATTAACAGGTGGGATCACAACTAACGAAACTTGCTCAATCTCCTCTTCTGTTAACCCTTCTTGACGTAAATATTCAACAATCGCAAATTCATGATGAGCTCCTAGTGTATTTACTCCAATCTTTTTCCCGATTAAATCCTTCGCTTCTTGGATTGGGCTATCTTCTAACACGAAGTATCCCGTCCACGTTTCATCATCGACTCCGTAATAACCGATCACAGAAGTAATTGGAGCACCGGCTTCGACTAATTTAACAATCGCCCCGTTAAAAGCTCCACCAAAATCAATACTCCCTGTTACAGTTGCTTGAATGTTCTCAGGTCCACTTGTTGTATTCCCGACCCATTCTAATTGAAGTGGTTCTAAATAGCCTAAATCCTCGGCAAGCTCCCAATAGCTCACCGTTCCTGCTCCCCCTAAATATTTTAGCGTTTCTACTTCTAACTCTCCGTCATCACTTGTTGCACTAGTTGATGTTTCTTGGCATGCAACCAAAAACAAACTAAAAACAGTAAGTGCAAGAACCCATTTAAATCGAACAAACTCCATTTACATCTCCCCCTTGAATCGACAAATTACTGGACATTTTTCTTTTGCACTTTTGGCTTTGCATATTGGGAAATCGGTCGCTCTAACTCTAAATGCTCCCGTAATGTCGAGCCTGTATATTCCGTTCTAAAAAGACCTCTTTCTTGAAGTTCTGGAATGACTTGATCAACAAAATCTTCTAATCCATCTGGTAAAAAAGGTGGCATCACATTAAAGCCATCTGCTGCTCCGTTTTCAAACCATTCTTGCATTTGATCAGCAATTTGTGAGGCTGTACCAAATATTTCACGATGTCCTCTCGCCCCAGCGATCCGACCATATAATTGTTTAATCGTTAAATGCTCACGCTCCGCTAAATCTTTTATGAGCTGGAATCTGCTTTTCGCCCCGTTTATTTCCGTTACTTCAGGCAAGGAAGGTAGAGGACCATCAACCGAATATGGAGATAAATCGACATTAATTAAAGCGGATAATAAACCGACTCCTACTTTCTCTGGAATCAACTCACGTAAATATTGTTGTTTCTCCCGAGCTTCTTTTTCTGTCTTGCCAATAATCGGGAAGACACCTGGCATAATTTTTAATTGATTGGCCGAACGTCCGTACTTTGTCAGACGTTGTTTGATATCTCGATAAAAGCTTTGAGCCTCCTCAAGTGTTTGCCAAGCTGTAAAAATAACTTCAGCTGTTTTGGCTGCTAATTCTTTCCCTGATTCAGAAGAACCGGCTTGCACAACAACAGGATGACCTTGAACTGGCCTAGACACATTTAAAGGTCCTTGAACAGAGAAATGAGTCCCCTTATGATATATCGCATGCACTTTGGACGGGGCTGCAAATTCAGCACGTTCTTTATTTAAAATCAAGGCATCATCTTCCCAGCTATCCCATAATTTTTTGGCCACTTCAACAAATTCTTCCGCTCGTTCATACCGAAGAGTGTGTTGTAAATGTTCCTCTTGATTAAAGTTACGTGCCTCAGCAAGACGTGATGAAGTCACAACATTCCAAGCTGCTCTCCCTCCACTTATATGGTCCAGTGAAGCGAATTTCCTCGCAACATGAAAAGGTTCATTAAAAGTGGTCGAAACTGTGGCGGTTAAACCGATTTTTTCTGTTACAGCCGCTAAAGCCGATAGTAAAACTAGAGGATCTGGCCTGACCGCTACCGATTGAGATACGGCCGTATCAAGCTGCTCATTTAATGCGTATCCATCGGCAAAAAAGATCATATCGAACAGTCCTCGTTCAGCCGTTGTTGCTAATTTTTTATATAAAGAAAGCTGTTGTAAGCTATTTATCTCACTATTCGGGTGACGCCATGCCGCTACATGGTGTCCCGGCACCATAAAGAAGGCCCCTAATTTCATTTCACGTTGGTTCGTCATTTGAAAACACTCCTCCAAATTTTTTATTTTAAATTGACTAACCGGACTTTTCTAGCGATCATCTTGCCTTGTTTTAACCTGGTGAAGAACTCCCCCTTCACCAGGACAAAATATAACTATTCGTATTAATTTAGTCGGATTTATTCGTTTAAGAATATGGTTTACTCTCTTCTCCAACGATGTTATAAGGGATCGAGCCTTTCAGAGTGACACGACTCATAACCCGATGAGCACCCTCATAATCATTAATCGCATAATGTTGTGTTGCTCGGTTATCCCAAATCACAACATCTCCTTCTTGCCACTGCCAACGAACCGTATTTTCAAGTTTTGTAATGTATTCTTGAAATAAAGCAATTAAATGGGCAGATGCAGAACTTGATAACCCCGATATTCGTTTAACAAAACTCCCTAATAATAATGTTTGTTCTCCCGTTTCAGGATGTGTTCGAACGACCGGATGTTCTGTTTCAATGACTTTTGAGGCGAATACATTCTTATAGCGCTCAACCGCCTCTTTTTTCGCTGTTGGTCTCCTAGCTGCATAATCAAAATCATTCGAATGAACAGCCCATAGTTGTTGTGCTAATGTTTTTAATGATTCTGGTAAGTGCTCATACGCTTCAACCGTATTAGCCCAAACGGTATCGCCACCAAACTCTGGGACTTTCACTGAGCGCAAGATCGTAATTTTAGGGTAATCAATCGTGAAAGTCACATCCGTATGCCATGCATCTGCACGCCCACCTTTGTCTGAATCTAATTCTAAAATATGCTTTGTTCCTTCTTTAACTGGGACGGTAGGGTGTGAAATTGGCTCTCCAAGTAGTCTAGCAAAGGCTTCTTGTTCTGAATCTGTTAAATGCGTTTGATTACGGAAGAACAAAACTTTATGCTTCAGTAAAGCATTTTCGACAATTTTAGTCGTTTCCTCATCCAATGAACCTGTAAGTTTAATCCCTGTCACCACAGCACCAATTCGACCTGAAACTTGTTTTACCTCAACCTTTGTTTTGTTTTCTTTTTCATTTAAAATGCTCATTTCACACTCTCCCTTTCATTTTTTTAGGAAATCTCTTTAAAAAAAAGATAAGGTCCTAATGTCCATATTTGATAATTCAAATAAAGAAATTAAGACCTCTAGTAAACTAGTCGGTTATGCAGTTGTTTATCTCCATTCAGCTTAATAAAAGGGCCCATAAGGATAATGACTTAAATAAAACTGTTCCGCTTTTTCTCGCATATCTGTCCACGATTGAAAAGCAGTTTGATTCAGAACAAATTGTTCCCACGCTTTTGATTCTACTTGCAGGACGAGTGGCCAAATAATTGAAATTTCCTCTTGATAGTTCCTATTCATTTCTTTCCAACTCGTATATTTTGTATATTTCCTCATAAACTCTTCATTAAATAACAAAGCAGGTGGTGCGATAAAGTATGGGATAAACAAGAAAAACCTCAACCATAACCTTCCCCACTTCATATAAATCCCTCCTCCAAAATATTATCTACGAAAAAAAGCCTCTATTCATTATGAATAAAAGCTTTCGGTGAACCGATCAGTCTTTTTGTTTTATTAAATTAAATCGAAAATTCCTCAGGTGTGAACACTTTTATTTGTTTTGGTTTAACAAAAACAACTTGACCTTGTGTAATACCTAAATCAATAAACTTGCTCTTTTCTAATTCAATTTCAATTAAATCTCCTTGCTCTCGCTTTGCTTCAATAAAGACGATTGGACCTACTGCATGAATATATTGAATCGAAACAGGTAAATAACCTTCCCCTTGCTCAGTCGTTTGAATATCAAATTGATGAGGTCTTGTATAAGCAAATGTGTCCTTTTTTGTATTTTGCACCGTTGCCGCGATATCACGATGATAAATTTCATCCCCAGATGATTGAAAAATACCGTTGTGTACTCTCCCTTTAAAAATATTGACATTTCCTAAAAAATCAAAGACAAACGGGCTATTAGGGTTTTCATACACTTCGTCAGGTGTACCAATTTGTTTAATTTGACCATCATTCATCACAACGACTCGGTCTGAAACATCTAAAGCCTCTTCTTGGTCGTGAGTGACAAAAACACTTGTTATATGAAACTCATCATGAAGTTTTCTTAACCATCTTCTTAAATCTTTTCGTACTTTCGCATCTAATGCCCCAAATGGTTCATCAAGCAACAGCACTTTTGGTTGAACAGCTAGCGCTCTTGCTAAAGCGACCCTTTGCCTTTGACCTCCAGATAATTGACTTGGATAGCGATTTTCTAAGCCATCAAGCTTGACTAATTCAAGTAATTCTTTAACTTTATCTTTGATTTCCTTTTTTGAAGGTCTTTCTTTTCTCGGTTTGACTCGTAACCCATAAGAAATATTTTCAGCGACACTCATATGAGAAAAGAGAGCATAATGCTGAAAAACAAAACCGACTTGTCTTTTAATTGCTTCAACATCCGTCATATTCTGTTCACCAAAATAAATATTTCCTTGATCCGGCTGCTCAAGCCCCGCAATAATTCGTAAGAGCGATGTTTTCCCTGAACCTGAAGGACCTAATAGGGCAACTAATTCTCCTGATTCAATGTTTAAATCGACATCTGTTAATGCAGCAAATGAGCCAAAGTTTTTTGAGATATTCTCTATTTTAATTGACATAACTACGATGACACCGCCTTTTGTTGATTCGCTTTCCATTCAATTGTATTTTTAATAATAATCGTGACAATCGCCAATAATGACATAAGTGATGCAACGGCAAAAGCAGCTGTAAATTGATATTCGTTATAAAGAATTTCTACATGAAGTGGCATCGTATTCGTCATTCCACGAATTTTTCCTGATACGACCGAAACAGCTCCGAATTCGCCAATCGCTCTCGCATTACATAAAATCATTCCATACAGAAGCCCCCACTTAATATTCGGTAAAGTAACGTGTAAGAAGGTTCTCCATCCATTTGCCCCTAATGATACCGACGCTTCCTCTTCTGAAGTCCCTTGCGCTTGCATGAGTGGAATTAATTCTCGTGCAACAAATGGAACTGTCACAAACAACGTCGCTAAAATAATACCTGGTACAGAGAATATAATTCTCCAGCCTTGCTCCATTAAAAAGGGACCAAAAAGACCATGGGCACTAAATAATAAAATAAAAACTAAACCAGCAATGACAGGCGACACAGAAAATGGCAAATCAATTAAAGTAACTAAAAAGCTTTTACCCCGAAAGCGGTATTTCGAAATAAGCCAAGCGGCTGCCACTCCAAAAATCGTATTTAAGGGGACGACAATGACCGCTACTAATAACGTCAATTTGATGGCCGACATCGCATCTGGTTCCGTAATCGCCGCCATATAAGTCGCAATTCCTTGTTCAAATGCTTTAAAGAAGATTGCAATTAACGGTAATAATAAAAAGAGAATAAGAAAGACGAGAGCGATAGAAATGAGCAGCCATTTTACCCAATTTGGCTCTTTTAATGCCTTTGCTTGAATTGTTTGTTGATTTGTTTGAGTTTGTAAACCAGCCATCATTTTAACTCCTTTTTACGCATATCTTCTTTGACTCCACCATTGAATTGCATTAATGACTAACAGCATAATAAACGAGAAGACAAGCATCACTGCGGCGATCGCTGTTGCTCCGATGTAGTCAAATTGTTCAAGTTTTGTCATAATTAACAATGGCGTAATTTCCGTTCGCATTGGCATATTCCCTGATATAAAGACAACGGAACCATATTCCCCTAATGCTCTAGCAAATGCTAAGGCAAAACCTGATAATAATGCCGGAAAGATCACAGGTAATATTACTTTAAAAAACGTATGAAAACGAGTGGCTCCAAGGCTTGCTGAAGCTTCCTCGACTTCTTTTTCAATGCCTTCTAACACAGGTTGAACCATTCGTACGACAAATGGCAAACCGATAAATGTTAAAGCGACGATAACGCCAAGTGGTGTGAAAGCAACTCGAATCCCAAAAATATCTAAATATTGACCAACCCAGCCTGTTGTGGCGTATAAAGAAGTCAGTGCGATACCAGCAACCGCCGTTGGTAACGCAAAGGGTAAATCAATTAGTCCGTCAATAAACCTTTTGCCTGGGAAGTTATAACGAACGAGTACCCATGCGATTAATAAACCAAATACGGCATTAATGGATGCTGCCGCAAAAGCCGCTCCAATACTTAATTTATAAGAAGCGACAACTCTTGGTTCCGTCACAACTGCCCAGAAGTTCCCCCAGCCCATTGTTGCTGTATTAAGAAAAATCATCGTAAGGGGAATAAAAATAAGCAAAGTCACATACATCATCGTAAAACCCATTGATAGTCCAAATCCTGGTAGAACACTATACTGTTTCCATTTTCTTTTTCTTGCCAAAATCGTTACACCTCTCCGTCTAGCTAGAATTCTTTAATTAATAAGAGGATGGGACAAAAACCTCCTCTGATACGAATAACAGGTAACATTTATTGGAATCGTAGTGGATGGCGTTCTATTCACCGTTTCCGAAAATCATGCTCCGCGTCCTGTAGGCTACTGATTAAGTCCAGTTAGTTAGATTAGGCTGAATCATTTAGCTTACTCCATTCGCTGCATGACTCGCCCACTAGGAGAGAGGATGAATCTTCTCATTCCTTTTGTAATAAAAAACAAGAAATTTCCAATAAAAAAGTTAGATGGCCATCATTTAGTCATTCAACTCTTTTTTAAATGGTTTTGTCCCTACCTCGTTTCTATGGTTGGTAAATTCGGTCAAAAACGCCACCATCATTAAAATGTATTTCTTGAGCTTCTTGCCAGCCACCAAACACATCATCAATCGTAAATAATTGAATATTTGGGAAGATATCATATTGTGCTAAAATTTCTTCATTTCTTGGACGATAATAATGCTCTGCTGCTAGTTCCTGGCCAATGTCCGTATATAAAAACTCTAAATACGCTTCTGCCACTTCTCTTGTTCCTTTTTTATCAACATTTGCATCAACAACAGATACTGGCGGTTCTGCTAAAATACTAATAGATGGATTAACAATTTCAAATTCATCTTCGCCAAGCTCATTAATTGCTAAGTACGCTTCATTTTCCCATGAAAGGAAAACATCACCGATTTTTCGTTCCACAAAAGTCGTTGTTGATCCCCTTGCTCCTGAATCTAGCACTTCCACATTTTGATACAGCTTTGAGACAAATTCTTCGGCCGCTTCCTCTGTTCCATATTCTTCAAGTGCATAGCCCCATGCCGCTAAATAATTCCATCTTGCCCCTCCTGATGTTTTCGGATTTGGCGTAATAACAGAAACATCCTCTTGAACGAGGTCATCCCAATCTTGGATATTCAATGGATTTCCTTTCCTTACTAAAAAGACAATCGTTGACGTATATGGCGTTGAATTATCATCGAGTCTCGTTTGCCAATCAGCAGGAATTAATTCTCGATTTTCATGTAAAACATCAATATCATAAGCTAGCGCAAGTGTTACAACATCAGCTTCTAATCCATCAATGACCGCTCTTGCTTGGCTTCCTGAACCACCATGTGAAGAGTTGATTCTGACTGTTTGACCTGTTTCTTCTTTCCAATAGTCCGCAAACTCCTTATCAAAATCTTGGTATAGCTCCCTTGTTGGATCATAAGAAACATTTAAGATTTCTACTCTGTCTCCATCACCCGAATTAGCTCCATCTGAAGAACATGCCGCTAAAATCCCTGTCAAAACAAATGCCGTCAATAAAACTAGCCGTTTCGTTCTTTTCATCTGCCATTCCGCCTCCTAATTGAACCTGTTAGGACGACCAACTATATCTTGCAAGCTGGTAGTCCTAGATGTTCTTTCCATTTATTGTTTGAATTTATTTTTCTTTTGTTGGGTAAACCTTACTTTTTCAGTAGCATCAATTTGCGTAATTTGATTATCATGAATCGTTATTAGTACCGTTCCAAATTCAATTTTTTCGATTGCTTTTTTAATCTCCTCTTCCTTTTGTTTATCGTAAAAACCCATCTGTCTTTTCCCCTTTCATTTGGATATTTTGATCAAGTAAATCTTGCAATGTTGTCGCATCAAGAACATCCGCAACCGTATCTCGTACTAGCCCCCACAACGGTTGTAATAAACAAGTAGGTTCAAGTGAACAAGCTTCATAAGAAGTGACACTGACACACCCCATCGGTGCTAGTGGACCTTCAAGCTTTCGAATCACCTCTCCGATAAAAATCTCAGAACTTTCTTTTTTTAATTGAAAACCACCATCCATGCCTCTTTTGCTCGTTATATAATCCAACGTTTTTAATTGTGCTAAAAGTTTTTCAAGGTATGGTGTCGGAACTAATATTTCTTCACTAATCTCCTTCACTTTCAATCTCTTTTCAGAATACTTAGCTAGAACAATTAAGGCTCTTAACGAATATTCCCCTTTACTAGATACTCTCATTTGAGTCACCTCTTTAATTATAAGTAATATGACAGGTTAAGTCGGGTTTATTCTAAAAAAAAAGCCTTAACTAGACATAATTAGTTCTAGCTAAGGCCTTCGGTTGTCCGATCAGCTTTAAATATTGAATTTGTATTTATATTATTATTCAGATTAATCATATGTGTCAAGTATGTTTTGAAAAATAATAAAAATTCTAATTTTTTATCGCAAGCCATGGTCGTCCCTTTTGCCATTGAATGTTTACAGGTAATTGAAAACAATCGCTTAAGTAAGGCTCTGTTAAGATACCCTTTTTTGGGCCTTGGGCGATGATTTTACCAGAGCGTAAGAGTAGGGCATTCGTTACGCTTGGCAACACTTCTTCCAAATGATGAGTTACATATAAAATAGTCGGACCATCCTCTAATTTCATAATTCCTTCAATTGTCTCTAATAATTGCTCTCTTATGTAGACATCTAATCCATTGCACGGTTCATCTAAAATTAAAATCTTTGGCTCAGACATTAAGGCTCTGGCAATCATCGTCCTTCTTTTTTCCCCTTGTGAAAGCGTATGGAATGCAGAGTCTTTGTAATTCTCCATCTTAAGTAAACGTAAAAATTGAAGTGCAGCTTCCTTATCTTCGTCTGTCATGTCTTCATAGAGACCAACAGAGGCGTGTCTGCCACTTAAAACGACTTCTAATGTCGTATCACTCGCCCTCGCCGCAAAACGCTCGTCTAACGAAGAACTAACCCAGCCAATAGTCTTTCGTAATTCGTGAATATTCGTTTGTCCAAACCGTTCATTTAAGACCGTTATTTCCCCTCCAGAAGCCCATTCATAACCTGTAATCAATTTTAATAAGGACGTTTTGCCAGAACCATTTAAACCTAACAAGACCCAATGCTCACCTTTTTGAACATGCCAATTAATTTTATTAAGAATAAGTCTATTCCATCTTCTGAAACTGACATCTTTAAGTTGCACAACTTTCATCAGATTCTCCTCCAAAATATTCGAAATATTCATATAATACCTCCATTATAGCAAAAATAGCCAAAAACGAAAATAATAAATAAAAGCTTATAAAAAAGCAGAAGAAAGGGATAACCCTCTCTTCTGCTTTTAATTAATTAATCATTTTGTGAAAGAACTTCTTCTTGTTCATGATCTTTATATCTTAATAAATCTCCATATAAGATTTTATCAGAGTAACCTAAATCCAGATTTACACTTTCAAAAAACGGCTCACAAAATTCAATTTCTATTTCTTCTTCTGTCTCTTTATCGTAGCAAACGCCTCTAGTGAAAAGGTAATCATCACTTATAAAGCTTCCATCACGTAAAATCGTAAATGATTCACGGTCTGGTGCTGTTAAATCTGTACCAAAGTGGAACATACCCTTTGTCTCGATTCCTAACAGATGAAGAATCGTTGGTTTTAAATCAATCTGACCTGAGACAGTATCCATTACTTTATTACCATCATAACCAGGTATATGAATAAACTTTGGCACCCGCTGTAATTGTACTGTATCAAACGGTGTAATCTCTTCTTTATCTAAATACATCGCCATTGAACGGTTATGATTTTCAGAAATACCATAATGATCCCCATACATAATAAAGATGGAATCCTCATACATTCCTTCTTCTTTTAGACGATCAAAAAAGTATTCCAAAGCATAGTCCATATAACGTACAGTTGGGAAATATCGACTTAACGTTCGGCTAGGATAGTCCCCTTCTTCTATAAACTTGTCTTCCTCATCTAACTCAAAAGGAAAATGATTCGTTAACGTAATAAACTTCGTATAATAAGGCTCTGGCTGTGATTTTAATAGGTCAATAGATTGCTCAAAGAAATCAACATCCTTTAAGCCCCAACCTACTGAATTTTCTTCATGAACATCATAGCTCATTATATCAAAATAACGGTCATAACCGAGAGATTGATACATCATATCACGATTCCAAAAGCTTTTATTATTCGCATGCATAACAGAAGCATAATAGCCATTTTCACTTACATTACTCGGTAGAGCATCAAAGGCATTACCCGCATGTGTAAAGAAGACAGAACCACTGTCACGGCCATACATCGAATTCGCTAGTAAATACTCTGAGTCAGAAGTTTTCCCTTGACCCGTTTGATGATAGAAATTTTCAAAGTAAATACTTTCATCAATTAAAGAGTTCAAAAATGGCGTAATCACTTCTCCACCTTCACCATTTTCATCCTCATTTACTGTTTCATTAATCACAAATGTTTGTAGAGACTCCATTGAAATGACAATAACATTTTTGCCTTCTGCAATCCCAAATAATTCAGGATCTGGCTCTTCATGTTTCGCTTTTACATGTCGCTGGACTTCGATAATATCAGAACTATCGGCAAAGACACGCTGCGCTCGCGTTTGCGACTGAAGAAACCCATCATAAACATGATAATTAAAGATCCCAATATTTTTAACAATCAAATCACGGTCAAACGAACGTGTTAATAATTGTGGGCGCTCTGCTTGGGCAAGTGTTAAATTTGTTACAAATAAAACGACAGCCACTAACATAATGAGTAATGGCTCTCTTTTTAACGGACGTAATGCAGGGCTGTTACGCTTTTGAGCTAAGTAAATCAGAATTGCGATGTCAATAAAAATAAAGGCATCATACCAATGAATTAGTTCAAATACACTTGAACCTAAATCGCCCATATTACTCGTTTGAAATAAAACAGGTATCGTAATATAGTCCGTAAAAAAGCGGTAATACAGTAAATTAAAATATAAAACGAATGATGCAATCGTTGCTAATATAATAACAGCTTTCTTTCGCCATTTAGCTGCAAAAAAGAAACTAATTCCTAATATAAATATGGCTGAACTTAATGGATTAATAAATAGCAAAAACTCCTGTAATGGATTATCAGAAGGAATTCCGAAGCCAACTTTATAAATGATATACGTTTTTATCCATAAGAAAAATACAGCTAACGCAAAAAACCTTACTCGATATAATAGATTCTTTATCCTTTCCATAATCTTTCCCCTTCCTAATTCCCTTCTTGCAGACAAACCATTCCTTTTATCTCTATCTTTTTTTGAATGATTGCCCTTGGTAAACTTTTCTCTTTTAATTCATTTCATTTTTTGTGAACATTTACTATCTTAGCTGAATGGAATTATAAGTCAATAGATATAATGTGTAAGATCATGAGATATTAACACAACAAAAATCGACAATAACTCAACTGAGCCCAGTATTTATATGACGATTTGAAACCATTATTGGTTTCATCTTTTTCGACATTTCCCAGAAAAAAACAAAAAATCATTCAAAAGACCTTACACCACTCTATTACCTTCATTTTTTTCCAACTATTGAAACAAGACAAAAAACCTACCACTTTTATTAAAAAGGATAGGTTTTTTGTCGCCTTCTTACAAATCCTTTAATGCCCACCATTTAAATCCATCATTTGATAACAATTGTTCAGACGATTTCGGTCCCATCGTACCTGATACATATTGTTCAATTTCTTCATTCGACTCTGCCCATGCTTTTGAAATTGGGTCAATTAATGCCCAAGATAAATTCACTTCATCCCAGTGAGCAAAATTTGTCGCATCTCCTAACATACAATCATAAATCAAGCGTTCGTACGCCTCTGGTGTATTAACACCATCAATACTGTTATTTTTAAATTCTAAATCAACCGGTATCGTTTCACCTAATAACCCAACTTTTTTTCCATTTAAAATAAGGGTAATTCCTTCATCCGGTTGAATATGAATAACGAGTAAATTCGGATGAATCGTCATATCTTCACTTTTTTGTGTATAAACATTTAGTGGCAAGTCCTTAAACTGTACGACGATTTTAGTTGACTTTACTGCCATACGCTTTCCTGTTCGGACGTAAAAAGGTACCCCCGCCCAGCGATGATTGTCGATTAATAGCTTTCCAGCGACAAATGTTTCTGTTGTCGAATCTTCTTTAACATTTTTCTCTTGACGATATCCTGGTACTTCTGAACCGGAAATTTCACCAGCTGCATACTGTCCGCGAATAAAATAATCAGACGCCTCATCGGTCGAAATCGGACGGATCGCACGAAGCACTTTAATTTTTTCACTTCTTACTTCATTAGTTGCCAGACGAATTGGTGGGTCCATCGATAATAAAAGAACCATTTGTAATAAATGATTTTGCACCATATCCCTCAATGCTCCAGATGTCTCATAATAACCACCACGATCTTCTACACCAAGCACTTCACTTGAGGTAATTTGGATATTCGAAATATGTCGATTATTCCACAAAGGTTCAAATATCGCATTAGCAAACCGGATCACTTCGATATTTTGAACCATTTCTTTTCCTAAATAATGATCAATACGATAAATTTGATCTTCAGAAAAAGCTTCACGAATTTCATTATTTAATTTCTGAGCAGAAGGAAGGTCATGGCCAAATGGCTTCTCAATGACTAAACGGTTCCAACCTTCTGATTGAGTAACGCCTTCTTTTTTCAATTGAATCGCAATCGTTCCAAAAAACTGTGGAGCCATTGCCATATAATAGATACGATTACCAGGAATTTCGAATTTAGCTTCTAACTCTTCAAGTTTATGTTTTAATTTTAAGTAAGACTCCGTATTAGTTACATCAAATGGTAAATAGAAAAAATGTTGACAAAATTCATCAATTCTTTCATTCGATAAATGGGTTTCTTCAATCGCCTTTTTGACATTCTCACGTAGCTCAGCATCAGACCATGGTCTTCTCGCCGCACCAATGACCACAAAATTGTCTGATAGTTTTCCTGATAAAAATAAGCTGTATATTGAAGGATATAATTTCCTTTTAGCTAAATCACCTGTTGCCCCAAATAAAATGATACTTGTTTTTGGCTGTACAATTTTGTTCGTCATTTATTCAATTCCTCTCTATCCCGGTCAGTCTACCTGCCATTATATGTATATCTAATCTCCCTATCCAAAATACTCCTAATTCTCTCTATCACATTAAAGCAACATTGTGTTTAGTATATCGTAATTTAAAAAGAAGTAAATATAAAAAGCGGTAAAAAAACAATGATTTCTCCAATATTTGATAGAAAAACGCTTGCATTTATTATCTATCACTTTTTTACTTTTCCCTGTTAGAAAAAAAACGACAAAGTTCTTTACTAGGCTTTGTCGACACCCTCACTTTAATTCTTTTTATCATCCTCTATTATAAGGAATTTTATCCGAAAATGATACTTAACTATTTTATTTAAATAGAAACAATCAAATACAGATTATAATCGAACAGAGTAAGAAAAACAAGCGTGAAATGCCATCATAAATAGGATAAGTAACATACAATTCACCTTGAACCGAAACATCCTTAATTGAAATTATTCCCATTTCATAAAAATACTTCTGAGGTTTTGTTCCTCAGAAGCATTTTAACTACAGTGTTAAGCCAATTAGAGATTCTAGCTAGCTTGTTTTAAATTTATTCTTCTTCATTTAATGTGTACTGTCTAAAAAATTGCTCATATTCTTCCGTTGAGGCAGCCCCTCGAATGCCTTGATAAAATTCTCCGTCTTTATATTGAATTAACGTTGGCGTTGCTTCGATTCTATATTTGTTCCAGCCTTCATTAAATTCAAGTAAATTAAACTGTACCATATCAACATTTAAATCTTCTGCAAGTGGAGCGAGTCTTGGTGTTACTTCTTTACAATACCCACAGTCAGGACTGTAAAAGTAGACAGTAACATCCTCGCCATTTTCAAGCTTTTCGTCTAACTCATCTGGAAGAATCAAATTTTGATAGTTTGGATCATCTAACTGAGCTATCGTTGAAGGATTTAAGTTTGCTTTCCCATAAGGATTCCCTTCTGCTTTTTGTTTGTTTTGGCTCGTAGTGACGAAAGCCAATGCTGCAAAAATAAGGACAATCACACCACCAAAAATAAGGATCTTTTTCATTTTTAATACCCCTTTCGACTTCTTAACACAATGACATTACAAATAATAATGATAATAAAGGCAGTTCCAGCTAAAAATGGTATCGTTACAAACCCAAACCAATTAATGTATTGACCCGTACATGGTACTTGACCACACGATGGAGCTACACCTTGAAGAAAACTGATTTTTTGAAGCGAATAATGGTAAACGGACATACATAAGCCGATACCTGCAAATACAAGTGAATAAATCGCTGCATTTTTATCTTTACGAATAATGCCAATTAACAAAATGAGAACAATTGGATACATCATAATCCGTTGATACCAACATAAAGTACAAGGAACAAATTGTTTAATTTGCGAGAAATACAAGGAACCTAACATTGCAATTAAGGAGGTAACCCAACTTAAAAGCATGATATTCTCAGTTTTCTTATTCATTTACCTACCCCACATTTCCATAGACTAGATTTTTATAATCAATTTCACATCCCCCATTATACGTTAAAATGATCATTGGCGCTTGTCAATCTCGTGAACATTTTAAATAAAAGTTAATATATTTTAGTAAGTGATTTTTCAGAGGCCGTTTCACGTCTTCTCCATGAAAAAACAAAAGACTCCCCTCATAAGCTCATTATTATGACCTTATCGGGCAATCTTTTTAAAACTATTTTATTGGAGTTATTTTTTGGGCTAAATGCGGAATTCGCTCGATTAAACGTCGGATTGATTTATCTGCTTCTATTAATACATTGCCTTTATCAATTGTTTTCATGACTCGATTTTTCATAACGATTTCCCCATTAATAATCGTCGTTTCAACATCGGCCCGTGTAGACGAATAAACAAGCCTTGATATCGGATCAACATCATAACGCGGGAACGTATGAAATTGGTTTAAATCAAGTATCACAAGATCGGCTTTTTTGCCGACTTCAATACTTCCAATTTGCGAGTCCATCCCTAACGCCTTCGCCCCCCCAATTGTCGCCATTTTAAATACTTCATGAGCATTCATACTCGTTGGACCATGAGCGGGTTTATGGATTAAAGCAGCGAGTCTCATTTCGTTAAACATATCGAGATTATTATTACAAGGGGCTCCGTCTGCACCAAGTGAAACGGACATCTCACGCTCCAACATTTCGGGAACGTCGGCATAGCCAGAAGCTAACTTTAAATTAGAGCCAGGGCAATGACTGACATGAATCCCTTTATTTTTAATAATTCGTTTTTCTTCCTCATTTAACCAAACACAATGGGCCAGCAATAATCTTTCATTGGCTAAGCCTAAATGGTCGAGATACACGATGTTTCTCATACCTGTTTCTTCTTCAACAATCCGAATCTCCTCTTGATTTTCAGAGGCATGCGTGTGGACTCTCACCCCATATTGTTTCGATAGTTGACTTACTTCTTTTAACAAATGTTCTGTACAAGAAATGACAAAACGAGGGGCAAAGGAATACTGAATTCGACCTTCATCATACATATGCCATTTTTCTAATAAATCAACACTTTCTTGAAGCGATTGCTCCGTTTTTTCTTGCAAAGCTTTTGGAACGTCCTTCCCTTTATCCATCATTACTTTCCCAGATAAAGCACGGATTCCACTTTGGGCAATCGCTTGAAAAGCATACTCACTATGATGAACAGTTTCCATATCAGCTATCGTTGTTGTCCCACTTTGAATTAATTCACCTATTCCTAATAAAGCAGAATAATAAAGCGATTCCTTGTCATGAGCCGCCTCCAGTGGCCAGATGCGTTTACGTAACCAATCCATCAATTCTAAGTCATCGCCTTTTCCGCGGAAAACGGTTTGGCAAAGATGGATATGAGTTTGAACAAATCCGGGGATAACCGTTTTATTCGTCCCATTAATGAATTCATCTACTTGTTCCACTTCTATATGTTGAGCGATTTTTTTTATACGGTTCCCTTCTATTAAAATATCTCCTCTTAAAATCTCATTCTTTTGGTTCATCGTAATGATTTCAATATTTTGAATCAGAATTCGCTTCATTCTCATGCTCCATTCTCTCGTATTTTAGACACAACAAATAGCCACAATTAAAGACATCTTTTGCCTTTAACGTAGCTAGGAATTATCGGTTCCTTGTAGAGACCCTCAACCCATATTATTGAGGTTATACGTTACGATCGTTGCGATTATTTACTTTTCATTTGAGCAGCCTTTTCAACGGCACGAATTATCCCAGCATACCCCGTACATCGACACAAGTTTCCTGACAAACCTTGTTTAATTTCCTCTTTTGTTGGGTTCGGCTTTTCATTTAACAAAGCTTTTGTCGCCATCACCATTCCTGGAGTGCAATACCCACATTGAAATCCACCTTCTTCCATAAAAGCTTGTTGGATCGGATCAAGCCTCTCTTTTGAGAGACTAACGATCGTTTCTACCTTTGCTCCCTCTAAATGATAAGCCAGTGTTAAACATGCATTGACTAACCTTCCATTAACTAAAACGGAACAAGCTCCACATCGACCAATTTCACAGGATATTTTTGTACTCACTAATTGTAAATCTTCTCTTAATATATCAATTAATCGTCTGGTTGCTTCGACTTCTAAACGATAGGGCATCTGATCAATTTCTAGCTCTAAAGCTATATATGGAGCAATTACATCGTTTTTATCCAAGTTAATTCCTCCTCCACACCCATTGATGAAATTAACCGCTCACGCGAGATTGGCAATTGATTTAACCAAACTCCTGTTGCTTGCTCAACCGCTTTTATGATAGCTGGTGCGACTGCGACTGTTCCAATTTCTCCAACACCTCTTGGACCAAACTGATCGTCCTTGTCTAATTTCTCAATAGCTTCAACAGTTAATTCGTCTGGAATATCACAAATCGTCGGAATTAAATACGTATCAAAATTATCGGTTAAATAATGACCATCGACAATCGCCGCCTCCTCCATTAATGAATAACCGAGGGCCATCATCCCTCCCCCTTCAATTTGACCTAAATACCCTAATTCATTAACGACAGGACCAGCTGAAATCGTTTGGTGAAGTTGCAAAACTTTTACTTTTCCTGTCCGTGTATCTACTTCGACCTCTGCTTTTACGCCCGCAAAAGTAAAGAGGAAATGACCAGAATCAATCGGGTCTGGTGTCGTTGGAAAATCAAATTTAGTTGTTGCCGACATTTCTCGATTTATTTTTGTTAATTGTAAAAAAGACAATTGCCTTTGTTTCGGACTATCTAATCGATATACCCCGCCCGCACCAATTGTAAGCATTTCTTTTTGAACCTTCAGTTGTTTGGCCGCCGTTTCCAAAAGCGCCTGCACAAATGGTCGTTTTAATCGTTGCACAGTATGCCAGACCATACTTGTCGCTCTAGATGCAGTCGATGAACCAGATGAAGGAACCTTTGACGTATCACCAATCGTAATCGTTAAATCCTCAACATGACAGCCAATTTCTTCTGTTACAATCGTCTCAATCACTGCTAATACCCCTTGACCAAATTCCTCAAAACCAAACGAAATTTCAATTTTCCCTTGCTTATTTAATGCGATTCGTCCTCCGGCTGGATCAAGGCGGCCATATCCTAAACCACCACCATGCATAGTAATCGCATACCCAGCTCCATACTTTAACCATGGTTTATCTTTCCTTTGCTGCTTCCTCTCTTTCCTCAGGTTGGCCTCATTTATGAGCACGGCTAACACGTCCTCTGCCCCGGTTGTTTTCGCAATCCGTTGCCCTAAGGAACCGCGATCTTCCGCTTGGCGAATATTAAGTCTGCGCAACTCAAGAGGACATAGGTTTAATTGTTCAGCTAAGCGCTCGATTTGTCCTTCCAAGGCAAAAGTGACTTGGTTCCCACCAAAACCGCGAAATTCACCCGATACACCGTTGTTCGTAAACACCGACTTTCCCTTCACTTGAACGTTCTGAATCACATAAGGGCCTGTCGCATGTTCAACGGCAAAGTCTAAAACAGCAGGTCCTAATGAAGAATAAGCACCTGTGTCAGCCATTATTTCAACTTGGTGGGCAATAATCCGTCCGCTATCATCGGCTCCTGTTTTCATTTTTATTTTCATTGGATGCCTTTTTAAGCCAGCTTTTACGGACTCTGTTCGTTTATTATGCATTTTAACCGGCAAATTTGTTTTCAAAGCAAGAAGGGCTGCATATGGTTGAACATTTAACTCATCCTTGCCTCCAAATGAACCACCCATTGGACTTGAAACAATGCGAATTTTTGTTTCTTCCATATTTAATATTCTCGATAATTGAAACCGATCTTTGTAACCATGTTGTGTCCCTATATAAACCGTAAGCGAACCGTCTTCCTCTGGTACGACCATCCCTCCCTCAGTCTCCATATAAGCATGCATTTGTCTAGGGAGTTGATACATTTCCTCCACAATATAACGGCATTTTTGAAAACCTTTATCTAACTGTCCATAAGAAAAGCCTGTTTCATGAAGCAGATTGCCATTCTTATGAAGGGAAGGAGCTCCTTCTTTTAAAGCTTCTTCAGGTGAGGTAATCACAGGTAAAACTACATATTCGACTTGAATTAAGTCTAGTGCCTTTTCCGCTACCTCAAGTGAAGTCGCAGCAACTGCTGCAATCGCATCTCCAACATAACGAACTACTTGATCACAAAAGACAGGCTGGTCGGGTGTGACAATTCCAAACCCATTTAACCCTGGAACATCTTTTGCTGTTAAAATCGCTTTAACACCGGGTAATTCTTCAGCTTCACTTACATCAACCGAAATAATTTTAGCATGTGGATAAGTACTTCTTAGAACTTTCCCATATAACATTTCTGCTGAATATAAATCGGTTAAATAAGTCAACTTTCCTGTCACTTTCTCTCGCCCATCAGGTCTTAGACGTTTTCTCGATTCAGAAATCTCAGAGCGAAGACGCATCTCTTTCCCCTTCTTTCTCCATAGTGATTCGGCGAACGATTTCCGAACAAAACAAATTCGCTACCACCCTCGTTTTGTAAGTGCTATCTACAAACGGGTCATCAATTGGTCGGTACTCTTGTAAAATCGATTGATACACTTTTTGTAATAGCTCTGGTGTCACTTCATTGCCTAAAAGAACTTGTTCTGTTTGAAAAAGCCTTTTAGGATGATGGTTACTTCCCGATAGTGCAAGCCGGACGGAATCAACGACCTGGTTCGAATCTAGCTCAAGCATTGCTGCCACACTAACGATTGCCGGAACAAAACTTTCGCGTCGCCCTAATTTTTCAAAATAGTAATTCTCATCCTCATAAACCGAATATTCAGGTAATAAAATTTCCATAATGAGAATGTTTTCAAAAGCTGCTGGTGCAACCTGTTTGCTCTGAATAAAATCTACTAATGGTTTTGTTTGTTTATCCATTCCATTAAACCAAGTTAACTGGGCATCGATCGTCAATAAGCTCGGAAATAAATCACCAAATCCATGTGCCAAATTACCACCAATCGTGGCTAAATTTCGAATCGCTGGAGCCGCAATCTGAAGGAGTGTTTTGATAATACTAGATTGATAAGGTAAAAGCAGTGATGAATTAAGGAGATTACTTAATGGAACATTCGCACCGATCACAACTGATTTTTCTTCAGTCTGACAAAAATCAAGCAAATGTAATTCAGGAATTTTTTTCAAACTAATTAAATGAGGAGGGAGAACCATCCCTTTTTCCCGTTGAAGTTGTAAAAACGTTCCCCCTGCGATATAAGACGCTTCTTTATTATACTTTTGTTTAATCGCCCAAGCTTCTTCTACGGTTGTTGGAAACCACATTTTCGGTGGTTTTTGAATGAAGTTTGCTGCTCCCATTACTTTTTACCACTCCTATTTATAAACCATTCAAATTGTTCTTTTGTGTCTATATCGAAAAATAATTCTTCCTGATCATATTTGAGTTTAGCAACTTTATGATCATCCGTTTGTTCAATTAACTTTTTGGCTCCTTGATCTCCTGATAATAAAAGCAGTTGCTCAAATGTTGATTTTAGACATAAAATCGGTGGTTGAATGATATTCTGACATTCTGAGATGATGTAATCGACTGACTGACCATTTTGAAGGACTGATGTATATTTGTTTATTAATAAATCGATCATTTGTTTTGTCAGCATAGGCTGATCGGCAAGTACTATCATAACTCCGTCAATATCATCCTCAATTGCCCTTTTTAAACCACACTTTAAAGACTGTGATTGACCTAAATTAGGATTTTTATTAAAAACAAAGCTTATTTTGTCCCTTTCCCTTTTTGTTAACGCTAACTCTACTTCTTCTTTTTGTTGAAACTCTGAAATCACAACAAAAATTTGATCGAGTGAACATTTTAATACTTTCTTTAAAGCAATAACTCCTAATGGCTCATCATTAACACGTAAAAGGAATTTAGACGTGCCCATTCTCGTTGATAGGCCCGCCGCTAAATAAAGGCCAGCAATTCGATGTGTCTTCATTGATAAAACGTCACCTTTTTTAGTTCAGTATTTTTAAACTTAATCAGCTGTGCCACGATACTAATCGCGATCTCATCTGGTCCTTCTGCTTTTATCATTTCCCCAATTGGACTATAGACAAAACCTGGAACAGATGCTCCTTCTAATAAACGAGCAGTCCGATTTTTTGACCCTAATACCCCAATATAGCCAAGTTGTTTCTTTAATAGTCCTTTTAAAATCAATTGATCTTGCTGAAATTGATGGGTCATAATGATCACAAAATCGTCATCTTGGACATCTAAGTTAGCAAAAAGGTCATCTTTCTTGATGAGCATTTTTTCATTCGCTTCACTAAATCGAGTATCCGTAAGCAATGCTTCCCGCCAATCAACGACTAGAATATAAAAATCCAATTTCGCTACCAATTGTACAAGGGGAATCACGTCATCTCCTGCACCAAAAATCACTAATCTTTTTAATGGTCTAAACGTTTGAACATAAAGTGTTTCATTTAATTCAACATTTATAAAGCGTCCATTTTTTAAGGGAGGCTCACTGTTGTATGCTGTCACAAACGACGGAATCTCGCCTTGCCAATTGTTCAAGATTAAACGATCACCTGAGTGTAAAATGTGTTTCAATGGTGCTTTACCTGCTGTTATCCTTTTAAAAAGAGTGACTTCCTTCCCTAATTTGAGCTCACTTAAGATTTGTTCATACCCTTTTCGTACTTGTTTACAACAGCGTTCAATTAACACATAAATAATTCCATTACACCCTGAATTCATGCCCCAACCTAAATCATCCTCTGCTCTCATATCAAAGGGGAGCACTTCGGCATCCTCTAGTTGCTCGCTTTCAATCCGTGTAGAAATATCTTCTTCTAAACAGCCGACACTCAAAATACCATGTCTATTTCCATTTGATTGAAAAAGCATCATCGCTCCTTCTTTTCGATAACTCGAACCTTCCACATGAACAATTGTAGCTACATAGTCTTCAGAATTAGCTTGAACAATTTTAGCTAAGAGGGAGTTCATTAGTTTAGCCAATCTTACCTCCTCCTATCTGGAAAAACAGTCGGGTTACTTAAAATGAATATTCGTTTAGTTTTGAAAATAATATCGAAAATGAACGATATATTCCATAACTTTGTAAGATATCGTCACAAAGTCTTTTAGCTACCATGCTCAAAAAAACAACTTATATTTGTTTATCTAAAAATAAGGATAAAAGGGAAAAAAGGGAGAGGGCTATCCCCTTAAAGGTCATTTTCATAACCGTTTGAGCCAGCCCCCTAAAATGAATGGAATGAGAAGATGCATTTAGTTGATTTTTTAGTGTATCGTGGGATTATTCTGTTTTTTTATATAGCGAGCCAGCTCAATAATCATCGCTCCCATCCGTTCTAATGTTGGCACAACAATGCGCTCAACTCCTGAGACTGTCAGCTCTTCTTTTGTTACTTTACCGACCGCTACGGCAACAACATGCTTTTCAAACGCTTCTAATAAAAGACGATGTTTATCATGACGTTTTGCATAATCAAATAAACTTCTCACTTGTAAAAAGGTCGTAAAACAGACAGCATCCACTTGTGAAGTTAAAATCTCATTTAGTAATAGCTCAACAGTTTCCGCTTCTGGTGCGATATGTTGATAAGGCAATACTTGAGCAACCGTTGCTCCTTTATTTTCAAGGAACTCAATTAAAGTCGGCGAACTTAAACCATGTAATTGAACCCACGCATTTTGATTTAAAAATGACGTGTCCCTTAAAGCTGAAATAAGTCCTGAGGTTGTCCCATCATCATCAACAACCTCCGCTTTTATACCTAACTTATGAAGGGCCGCAATCGTTTTATACCCTCTTGCCGCTATTTTTACCTTTTTCATCTTTTGTAAAAACAATTCCTTTTGTCCAAGCTTTTCTGCGACCTCAACAAGAGCATTTGTCCCAATTCCAGTCGTCAAAATAAGCCAATCAACGTCTTGTTGAATAAAAGCGGACAAATCTTTCTCTAATTGATCAACCGCAAAAAAGACCGTACCTTGTAGGGAACGTACCGAAGCTTCTCCCCCTTGTTTCTTTACTAATGCCTTCATTTCTTCTGTTTTTCGTGAAGCTGTTAGTATAACCTTTTTCCCCGCTAATGGTTTGCTCATAAAATACTCCTCCACCTATTTTATTTATAAATCGGTAATGTTAATAAAAAGCTTGTCCCTTTTTCCGATGATTCTTTTAAAATTAAATCGCCATCCATAGCTTGAGCAATTAATTTACTAAAGGGCAAACCTAATCCCAGACCACGTACTTTATATTTCTTTTCCTCGCCCCGGAAAAAACGTTCAAAGATGTTTTTTTGTTCGTCTTCTCGTATTCCTGCCCCGTTATCTTTAACTTCGATTTCGAGCTGATTTCCTTTATGCCTTAACAAGATCTCGATTCGAGCCTCCACCTTATCAAATGAATGCTTAGCATTATTTAATAGATTTACGATAATTTGCTGTAATCTTGCTGAATCTATTTGAATAAATAAATCATTATCTAAAGGTTTCATTACACAATCAACCGGTTCTTCTTGTGTGATTTGCCATTGTTTTACTTGTTCGTTAATGAGTTGGTTGATCTCCATTTTAGCATTGCGGATCGGAAATTGTTTCGCATGAAGCGAATTAAACTCAACCAAATCACCAATCATATGTTGGAGACGATTTGTTTCTTTTAGGGAAATTTCAAGGAATTCCTTTGCTTCTTCACCTGTCACCACTTCATCTTTCACTGCTTGTAGCAAGCCACTTATTGACGTAACGGGCGTTTTTAATTCATGAGTGACACCTGCTAGTAATTCTTTTCTTAAAGATTCTAGTTGTTCAAGTCGGTCCGTCATATTTTTAAAGGAATCCACTAATTCATAGAGTTCCTGTTCGCCTAGTTCATCAGGTAATCGGACATCATATTGTCCTTGCTCGACCTGTTTGGCTGCAAAAGCAACTTGCTCAATCGGTTTTACAAACTTTTTCGAAAGGAAATAAATTGCAGCCCATCCTAATAACCCTAAACTAATGACAATTATTAAAAGCAATTGATACTCTTGATTGACTTTCGTTAACACCTCTTTTGATTCGATTAAGACAACCCAGCCGACAAGTTGTTCATAAAAAAGAATCGGTGTTTTGACCATATAATAACTACCTACAGTTGATTCATCAAAATTCAATTGTTGAACTGTGTTTTCTGAATGAATCAGCTTAGATGGGATGTAAAATCTAAATAATCGCTTTTGATTATCACTGACTGAGACAATCGTTCCATCAGGTGCCGTTATATAAATCGTCGGATCACTTTCTAAATTTAACAATTCATTACGCTCTGTTACATAACCAGGAACATCCCCATATTGCTCGGGCTCTCCACCATTCACCTCAACAAAACGGGAAGCAATTTCCTCTCCAAGCAGCACGGTCATATTTAAACGATGTTCTAAAGTGGTGTGACGAATCCACATAACAGATATAATCGAGATAACGATCAACCCAATCACAAGCGTTATCACATAATTTCTCGTCCATAAGTGAAGCAATGTTTTACGTTTTTTCATTTGATTATTCAACACGGAATTGATATCCCAAACCTCTTAATGTTCGGATTTCCCCTTGTTCAATTGGCCAGCTTTTTAATTCTTTACGGATTCGTTTAATCGCCAGATCAACGGCCCGATCACTGCCATCATAATCTAAACCCCAAACACGATTTAATAATTGCTCACGTGTAAACGTCTGATTTGGATGTTTTGTTAAAAATAAAAATAAAGAACGATCTCGTGGCGTTAAATCAACTTCCTCATCAAATAGATAAATACGATGTGCTTTATAATCAATCGCCAAATCACCAAAATCGATTTCTTCATTTTCCCGAAAAGATGGCGACCTTCTTAACACAGCTTGAATTCTCGCAATCACTTCATCCCCGATAAATGGTTTCGTAATGTAATCATCAGCCCCTTCATGTAAGCCTAACAATTTATCTTGAACATCATCTAATGCCGTCAGCATAATAACTGGGCACATAGAACACTCTCTAATTTCCTTTAACAATTCCCAACCATTTTTATAAGGCAGCATGACATCAAGGAGCACTAAATCAGGTCTAAACGATAAAAAAACGTCTAACGCTTCCTTCCCATCATAAACTTGTTCGACTTGATAGCCCGCTTTTTTTGTATAAGCTTTTAACACTTGGCTTATCGCTTTTTCGTCTTCTATAATTAAAATCCGTTCCATCCTTACGCCACTTCCTTGGTTTATTCTCATTGCATTTATTTCAGTATAAACCTTGTATAAGTCAATGAAATGTCAACTTGTTGATTGGATTGCTTCCTTCGCTAATAATTGAATCGTCATATCATCCATTGGTGGGTTATGCAATCCCGCTCGGACATCACGATAATAGCGTTGTAAGGGCGAATCCATTTTTAAACTTTGGGCACCAACAACACGCATTGCTAAATCAACCACTTGAATCGCTTGATTGACGACGACATGTTTTACTGCTCCTAAATCAGCTTGTAAATGCTCCCGACTTTCTTTGACTGTTTGATCCCATTTATTCGATACTGAGAAAAGAAAAGCTTCTGACTGACGAATGAGTAATTCGGCTTCCCCAATTTTTGCTTGTACATTCGGCAATTCACTGATCGTTTGCTGAATACTATTGGGGGAATAGTTTTTCGCAAACTCAATCGCATATCGATGAGCGGCTTTCGCAATTCCTAAATAACAAGCCGGAATATGTAAAAGCCACCCCGCTGCTTTTTTTCGTTCAATATATTCAACCATCCTATGTAAATCAAGTTTTACGTCCGTTAAATGTAAATCATGACTTGCTGTCGCTCTCATCGCTAGCATATTCCACGTTTCCTCAATTTTTAGTCCAGCAGTATCTTTTGAAATGAGAAAATTCGCGACTTTATCTTCGTCTTCAATCGTTGCCGAAACAAGGAAATAATCCAATGCAGGAGCCATCGTTGTAAATGTTTTTTGTCCATTAATCAACCATTTACCAGCTTCTTTTCGTGCGGTTGTTGTTGGTTTTCCACCCCTAGTTGGACTGCCTGTAGCCGCTTCTGTTGCTGCCGCATTAATTAAAGCTCCCTTTTCCACCACGTCTTTGATTAACGAGTGGTAAGTATTTGAATCCCATCTCCGATAATCTCGTAATTGCAACATGAGCCCCATATGCCATCCAATTGCAAGTGACGTGGCCCCATCCTTTTCAGCTATTAACATTTGATACTGAAGCCACTCGCTTAAAGAAACCCCATAACCTCCATCTTCCTTGGCAACATTATACTTCGGATAACCAATCTCTTTAAGCTTTTTAATATTTTCAAAAGGGAATCGAGCTTGTTCGTCATTTTTTTTAGAATAAAGAGGGAAATCAGCTATCGCCTTACTTAAAAGCTCATGACGTTCTTCTTTTGTCGGGATTAATGCTTCTGTATTCATCTGTCCACTCCCTTTTAAAATCAACTTTCTTATTTTGATATTTGTTCTAATTGTTCGATTCGATTAAAGATGGCTTCCATTGGCACTGCTAACCCGACTGATTCACTATTATTGTCGAAAGTCGGAATCGTTCTCGCATAAACAACACCAACGACCTCTCCACCTTCGTTAATAACCGGACTCCCGCTGTGACCAGGATAAATAGGATTCGAAATTCTTAATACATCATAGCCATCTCTTTCCTCCATCATTGTCCCTTTATTCGCAATTTGGGCTTGCAACAATGGATTCCCAATCACATAAATCACATCTTCCTGTTCACTTTTCTCCGTACTTAACGTTAAATATGGCAATTCTTCGCCTTCTATTTTAAGTAGTGCAACGTCTAAATCTTGATCACGCGTTACCCTTTCTGCCATATAGGATTGTCCATCTGGTAAATGAACCGCAACTCCACCTCTATTATCAACGACATGATCATTTGTTAAGATATAACCATCTGCTGAAATAACAAAACCTGTTCCTCTGCTAGCTCCATTTTGAATAAGCACCACCGCATCCTGACTTTGGTTCACAATTTCATCCTCTGATAATTGTTCAGAAGCTTGCCTTAACCTCAAACTATCGATATTAAATAAATCAAACCAAACCGCAAAAACTTGAAAAAGTAGCCCAAAACTAAGTAGCACAGCAACACTAGTATATATAAACCTCTTTTTTTTCCTTCGTTTTTCTTTGTCTTTTGGGTCTTCCTCTTCCTCCAAAAAAGCTTCTAACGGCGGCTCTTCATATTCAACCTGTTCTACTTCCTTTTTATTTATATTTGATCCATCATCTTTTGTCACAAAAACGCTCCTTTTATTCGGTATTATATACTTATTCTCTCAACTTTCGCATCTAGAAAACCCGTTCAACTAGTTGGCAGAGCGAATAGAAGTTCTTAAACAAATACCCTTAACACGTTTGAAAAGCGAGAACGTACTATCACACCAAACGGATAAACTGTGCAGTAAGAAAAAATTATAGACCCTCCGGCTGTCGCTCCCAAAACCATACTCCGCGTCCTGCGGGAACCTTGCGAGCCTCCTCGGCAAGCCTTGCGGGGTCTCACTCCACGGTTTATTCCCGCGGGAGTCTCCGTATGGTTTTGTCCGCTAAGTGTGGTGGAGAGGTTTGATGATATCGCCATTCTCAATTAGCTATTTCTAACGCAGAAGGACCTTCTTCTTCACTTTGTTAGTTATGAAAAGACAGGATTCCAATCGAAATAAGCTCGCTAGTCTAGCTAACGTACAGAGCATCAACACGGATTTATTTACAACTGTAACGGAATGAGTCATGGAAGGAGAAAAATCATTCTCAAGCTACTGTATTTTGAAGTATTGTCTGTTTTTTATTCCATGAGAAAACGAACCTAGATTCGATTCCATTATCTAGCGGACAAATAGACACGGAGACTCCCGCAGGAATAAACCGTCCAATGAGACCCCGCAAGCGTGCTGAGGAGGCTCATGAGGTTCTCGGCAAGGACGCGGAGTGTCTGTTTGGGAGCGACCGCCGAAGCGCTTCATTTTAGTGAACAGTTTCCTTCAACAGCCTACGAAGAGATGTGTTCAGACTGTCAACGATTGAACCAAATCAATCTCTATCAACGGTTAAGGGTCAATCATACGCTGCGAAAGTTGAGTTATTCTTATATTACCACTTCTAAAAAGCAGACGAATAGCGAATCGCTTGAAAAGTTCTGAAAGTTGAAATGATTGCTCTAAAGAATCGAGAGCGATACAATAATTAATAAATGATTGATGATTTTTTTTAGGAGGTTAAACGATGGAACCGATCGTCCATAAAACAGAAGTTCAAAGCTTACTTAATTCATTTGCTAACAGACCCCAATACCTTCATTTAGAAACAACAAACGGAGCTTATGCCACCCATAATGATCAAAACTTCTTCTCTGCCAGTGCTTATATTCGTAATGCTCAGATTACATATGAACATGGAAAAATAGCCGGTGATGGTCCCTATCGCGTTGGCTTAAAATTAGCAGGAATTGGTTGGGTATATGCAGAAGGCTTAACTCACTTTGAAAAAGATGAAAACGGGCGCTTATTAATGGCTGGCCACGGCTCTGATGGAAAACTAGCCGTTTCCTTACAAATTAGCGAAACCCCTTTTGAGTGAAAGGAGAAGAAATAAAATGGAAAATGAAAGACATGTGCTCGTAGTTTTCCCCCATCCTGATGATGAGGCGTTCGGTGTTTCTGGTACCATTTCTGCTTATCGTGCCAAACAAATCCCCGTAACCTATGCTTGCCTTACCCTTGGTGAAATGGGGAGAAATTTAGGAAATCCACCATTTGCTACAAGAGAATCATTACCAGCGATTCGAAAAAAAGAACTGGAACAAGCAGCTGCTGCGATGAAGATTGATGATTTACGAATGCTTGGTTTCCGTGATAAAACAATCGAATTTGAAGATGATGAAAAAATGGTACAGGTTGTCACTGACTTAATTGCAGAGTTAAATCCATCTTTAGTGATTACTTTCTATCCAGAGTATGCTGTCCACCCCGACCACGATGCGACAGGTCGAGCAGTTATCGAAGCAATAAGACGTCTAGACAAATCAGCACGACCAAAAGTATATTGTCTCGCTTTTTCAAACGGACATGAAGAAGAAATCGGCCCACCTAATCTTTTAAACGATGTCTCGGCGTTTGCCGAACAAAAACTAAATACGATGCGCGCTCATATTTCACAAACCGCTTGGATGTTAGCAGAGCTTGAGCCGAAAATTATCGCCAAGGAAGCAGCAGCGTTAGAGTGGTTACATTATGAACGGTTTTGGGTTTATCCTTTTAACGATTAATAAAAAAAGCTCCTCAAAAGTCATTTTAAACTTTGAGGAGCCTTAATTTTTTTATAAGCGAAATTTCGCCATTTGTTGTTTTAATTGATCAATCGAATCTTTCAGTAAGGTCGTATTTTCAACGACAATTTCTGTTGAATCATTTTGTTGACTGACTGAACGTGAAGCGACTTCAATACTAGCTGTCGTTTGTTCAGTTGCAGCAGCTAATTGATTGACCGCCTCTTGAATACCGAAGCTCTCGGTTGCCATCGCCGAAATTTGTTCGGTAATAACCTTAATTTCTTCACCCATTGAGTGGATCGAACGTTCAATATTTTGAATATCTTGACCAGTACGCTCCACCATCTCCATCCCATCCTGTGTTTCATGATTCACCGCCAACAACACATTACTTACTCGGTCAGTCTCATTTTGAACACTTGAAGTAATCGTGACGATTTTTTCAATCGAATTACTCACTTCATTTGAAAGCTTGCGGATTTCATTCGCCACTACCGCAAAACCTTTCCCCACATCTCCAGCTCTTGCTGCTTCAATAGAGGCATTTAAAGCTAATAGATTTGTTTGGTCTGCTACGCCACGAATCACATCAACAATTTGATTAATTTCGGAAGAACGTTTCGCAAGAAGTTTGATATTATCAGTTGCTTCCTCGATCGTTTGGTGAATATGGTTCATCTTTTTAATCGAATTTTGCATTTTGGTGTTCCCGTTATTTGTAAGCTCGATAATACCTTCTGATGAAGTACGAATGTTTTTCCCTGATGAATCAATCGTATTAATTTGGTTATTAAACGTCGTCGCTGATTGTGAAATATCAAAAGTCGTCGAAGTTTGTTCTTCAGAAACGGCTAATAACTGATTAAGAGTATCGGTTATTTGCATACTTTCTTCATTTAAACTGACCGCTGATTGATCTAAACTTTGACCTTGGTTATTAACATCATTGGAAACTTCCCTTAATTGATTAACTACCTCTACTAAACTTATTTGCATTTGATTCAGAGAAGCACCTATCACAGCAAACTCATCTTTGCCACGAATTTGTAAAGGTTGTACGGTTAAGTCACCGTCAGCAATTTTCTGACTAAAGTGTAATGTTTCTTTTAAGGAACGTTTAACCATTCGATTAATAGAGAAAATTAAAGCGACTCCAACAATTAAAGATAAAATAAAAGCAGCAACCGTAAGCGTAATCGTAAAATCAATTTGTGCTCTTGCGTTGGCCGCATCAGCAACCCTTTTATCATCTACAATTTCTTTTAATTCTGATAACGCACCAACCGTTTGGTCTCTTAACCGTTCAATTCGTGTGTATGTATAGCTTTGAAAAGCTTGATTATTCAACATCCGTTCATCAAGAACATCATTTTGAAAAATCGAAGTAATTTGTTCCTGATTTCCTTGAGCATAATTTAACTTGTTTAACATTTCTCGCTCATCCAAAAATGGCTCGATTTCAGCAACTAAATGTGATAAATGCTCTGAATTTTCCTCAAAAGTCTGAATCGTTAATTCATCGCTTCGATTAATATAACTTAATGTAAGCATAATCAAATCTTGATACACATCACTCATTTCTGAAATCATCGCAGACCTATCTGCACTTCTTTCAAATTGAGTCATTTCACCTTTAATTTGATTAAGACTTATGACAACTAGAATACAAGTTACACAAAAGAGCATGATGGTAATCATAAAAGCAAAACCATACTTAGCACCTAGCTTCAAATTCCGCCAAAAAAAGAGCCGTTCAAAGGAAAATTTAAAGCCCCTTTTCCCTTTCCTTTTTTTCATCATTATCCTCCTCCCTATCATACCAATGTAAAATTAACGAGCTTTTCTCCTATATTTTATATGAACCGTGTCATTTATACTATTATTTTTTTCACTTTTTTGCATTGTTTTTTGCCTAAACTCAATATAAATCAATAATAACCAATTCTTTAGACCTATTCCTCTTTAAATTAATTGTTCTGAAGTTCTTTTCTATGAATTTGTTTACTGGTAGCTTTTTTCTTTCATTATTCTGCTTATACGAGCAAAACCGTTCGTTTTTCATGATATAATGAACACTAAATGAAGATTATTAAAGACGTTAGAGGGGTTACTTAAAATGAACGAACATAATAAATTATTAGTCGTAGATGGTTTTAATCTATTAAGCCGTGGCTATTTTGCGACTTCATACGGTCGTGAAGAAGAGCAGTTAAGCAAAAATTCAAATGGCCAATATACAAATGGATTACGAGTCTTTTTTCAAAAGCTCTTTCAACTTGTCCGCTTAGAACCTATATCACATATGGTTGTTGCATGGGATGTGAAACGGGAAGAGTCGATTCGACGCCAATATGCTCCTGATTATAAAGCAACTCGTGGAGAATTACCGAATGCCCTTATTCAACAATATGAAACATGTACTACTATTTTAGACGAAATAGGAATTGCTCAATTAACCATCTCTCCTTATGAAGCAGATGATATCATTGGGTGTTTAACACAGATGTGGAAAAAACAATTCGAAGCGCCTTGTGCCATTTATAGTAACGATCGTGATTTATTGCAACTCATTAACGAATCCACCACGCAAATCATTGCGACAAAAGCGGGTGAAGTCCATTATAGTTTAGCTGATTTTGAAAAGGACTATCAGATCACTCCGGCACAATGGATTGACGTCAAAGCCTTATTAGGGGACAAAAGTGATAATATCCCGGGTTGTGCAGGTGTTGGTGAAAAATCTGCTTTGCCATTAATTCAAACGTATCAAACCGTCGAGAACTTATATGAGGTTTTATCGAGAAATGAAGTTGATCCTAGCTATAAACGCTACTTTAAAAAGCTAGAAGCCGGCTTTGAATCAGTTGTTCTCAGTAAAAAACTAGCCACGATTATTTGTGAAATTGAAGAATTACAATCTTATATTTTTGATGAGGCGAAACTACCTTCTGAACCTGCTACGGTTGAAAATGTTTTAAACAGCTATGAATTGAAAATCACTTATAATCCAGCCCATTCTGCCCATGTTTAAAATTTTCACTAAAAAAGTTAGTCTGATTGCAATTTCCCTTATTCTTTTAACCCTTATTGTTGGGGCGATTATTTATTTACGACCTTATCCAGCAACACAAGAGGCCCTAATGGTTTTTCAACAAAAATCAGATGAGTATCGAATTGAACAAAAAAATGATTGGTATAAGTTTGAACCGACAAACGAGGAGATCCATTCAACAATTATTCTTTATCCAGGAGGGCTAGTCAAACCTGAAAGTTATAGCCTACTTGCAGAAGAGCTAGCTTTAAATCAACATCGTGTTTTTATTATTAAAATGCCTTTAAATTTGGCCTTCTTTGGAAAAGATAAAGCCACTCCGATCGTAGATAAATACCAAGATGAGCCGATTTTTATAGGTGGCCACTCTCTTGGTGCTGTATTCGCCTCAAGGTTTGCCATAGAATTTGAAGAAAAGTTAGATGGAGTCTTCTTTCTTGCTTCGTACCCTGATAAAAATGGAAGCTTACGTACCACTTCCTTACCTTCCATCTTACTAACTGCAAGCGAGGATAACGTTATTAATCAAAAGAATCTCAAGCAAGCATCCGACCTTTTTTCTGAAGAACACCAACACTTTATCATTGAAGGTGGAAATCACGCATATTTTGGTTCTTATGGTCAACAGTCAGGTGATGGTGAATCATTAATCTCAGCTGAAGTGCAAAGACGACATACCGTGATGCTACTCCATGAATGGATAAACGATAACCTTACTCATTAATTTTTACTTTGTTATCCGCCTTGCTATTTTCCTATTTATCCTCTATAATATTTAACTTGTGTGAAAGGATTATAGTGAGGTGATTAGGTGCTATTAACAAAGCCATTGTCAACAGATAAACCTGAGTTATTAAAACAAAAGGTAGAAGACATGGAATTCCAAATGCTACGTTTACAAGACAACTTAAAGAAAATCGCCCAAAAATGGCATATATTAGGTTTCGAACAATTAGATAACGAAGAATGGGTGATTGTCTCATTGCTTGATGATGGAAATGTTTGCAAAATCATGCTTAATACAAACGATAAAGCTTATCGAGGGACTTGGGATTTTTCCATTCAAGCTCAATATGAGAATGATTTTACGATTCATATCGGTGATATAAAAGGCGAAGCAAATAAAGGCTTTGGTAGTATCTGTATGGATTATTTAAAAGACCACGCTTGTTTGCATAATGTGCAAGTCATTAAAGGGGACATTGCTAAACGAGACTGGAACCACCTTGATAGACTCATCCATTTTTATAAAAAACATGACTTTACAGTTGAACTCAATCGTGAAGAACAATCGGGTGCGATTGCTTGTTATCCTCATTCATAAATAAACCACCTCGGTTAGGTGATATTACCTAGCCGAGGTGGTTTTCTGATCTTTTCATCCTATTTTAATCAAATTGAACCGTCTCAATCATCTTAATAAAATCTTCTTTAATCTCCTCCATGTCATCGCCTTGCGGTAAAAAAATTGTATAGCTAACAACAGTTTCTTCATATTTTTTGGCAAGATGATAAATATAAGCATCTCCTTCTTCTGATTGATAATGCTCAACATATGCATATTCTACATCATTAAATTCGATATCATACGCAGTTATCGCCCCTTGGCTATGTTCCAATAAGGTTTCTTCCATTTTTGTAAAATCAGCATTCTTTCCATTATCTACAATACGAAGGAAATATCCACTTTGAGTATTATGGTATATTTGATCCGTTCTTGGCTCTTCTAATGTAAAGGTATAATCTTCGAGAACATAAATTTGATACCCTAATTCACTATTAAAATAACCGCCTGGTTCTGATTCAATTCCACCATTTTCTTCAGCCGGTAATTCGACCTCCTCTTCAGAAGACTCCCCTCCATTATTCGACTCTTCTGACTCATTAACTTCAGTTAGTGGTGGTTCGACAATGTCCTTTTGCTCATTGTCATTCTCCACTTCTACATTACAAGCAACAAGTGAAAGAAGAAAAGCGGCCACTAATAAGCGTTTATCCCACATATCATCCCCTCCTCATTCATCATGTTCTTTTATACGTACTTTTCCTCTTATCATTCTTATTTAAACATATTAACCTTTACTCCTTACTTATCTTATTATTTCTTTTCTTTTTTCTTAAATATAAAAAAACAAGCGTCAAAATTATCGCGAGTAGAACTAAGACTGGTGACAAACCTACTATCATTACAATCAAACCAGATGCTAACGATAAGAGGAAATTAATTGTTTCGATAAATAGTTTCTTCGCCTTTTCTACTGTATTTAAATCTTCATTTCCTTGAATATGGTCAACGATTATTTTCTTTTCAATAAGTTGAATCGTAACTTCTGCATAATCTGTTCGATTGTTCAAAAAGATAACCCGTCCTTCTATTTGTTCGATTTCTTGCTGAACACGCTCTAAATCTTTTGAAATTTTTAATAATTGTTCGGTTTCTTCAGCACTCTCTAAAAATTGATATAGCCGTTCTTCTACTACTTTTTTAGATCTTAAACGAGCCTCTAAATCAACATATTCCTCTGTTACATCTTGACCGTTCATTTCTTTTTCTTTTAAGTGATAATCTGAATCCTCGATCAGATAAATATAATCATGGAGCTCAGTTGTTGGTATTCTTACAGTTAATTGTCCATTCACGATATCATCATATTCATTAAAAAATGATTGAACAACATAACCGCCTAACTGATTGACTTCATTGATTAACCGCTTTTCTGCTTCTTCATAATCACTGACTTCAAGCGTTAAATAAGAGGAATAAATGATTTTCCTGTCTTCAACTTGAGCACCTTGACTAGCGGCCATATCGGCATCTTCGCTCATCTCAACTGCTACTGATTCATTTTCGGAATACTCGATAGTCGATTCAGTTCGAGTTTGCTCGGAATCAACACGCAAATTTGCTTCTTCTTGAGTAGAGTCTTGTTGTTTGCATCCAATCAAACTAAAACAAACAACAGTAAAAAAAATTACGACCATTGTTCTACACTTCATCATTCCACCCTCTTACTATTTTTATCTATAAAACGCCAACATAGACAATAAAGTTTCAAATGAATGCTATAAAGTGAGTGGTCAAACACCACTCACTTTCCACCTAGCTATTCTCATGCAAAAATAGAAAAAACCGATGTATTTTACTCGTTGTAAAATACATCGGTTTTCTATTTAAGGGCTTTTAGGACAGCCCCTTCTTTGACGTACATTAAATTTCATTCAATGCTGTTTTGATGCTTTCAATTGTAATGTTACGATGCGTATCACACCATGATGGAGATTCATCTTCCACAATAATTAATTGTGGGGAATGATGAGTTACCTCTAGATCATTGGCGATTAAGTTTGAAACAGGTCTCGATTCTATTACCTTCACTAAACAGAATTCAGCGTCATCCTCTGTATAATTAGAAACATACTTTTCGTATACTTCGTTAGCTTCAGCACTAATAGGACATTGAGTACTATGTTTAAATATATAAACCTTTTTTTCATTCGACTTTCTATACATATCGTTCCATTCGTTCTCAGTCGTCAATTCCTTAATGACTGCCACTTGGATCACCTCTATAAAATACTAATCAAAATCTTCATATTATAAGATAGCTCTTATCATCCACTTTTGCAACCATAAAATTGAAATTATTTTTTCTATTCTGTGTAATACATTAACGCAATCGCACCTGGACCCGTATGAGTACTGATGATCGGCGATGTTTCTGTAATTAAAATATTGGAAGATAAATTGGAAATTTTGTCAATAGACTCCTTAAGCTTATGGGCTAATGGCTCAGCTCCAATATGAGCAATCGCTACCGCTTTGGCTTGTTTTCCTTTTTCAAGCGTATCTTCTTCAAACTTTTTAGTTAATAATTTTATCATTTGTAAATGTGTTCGTACTTTTTCAACAGGTGTATACACACCATCAGCTAAAGAAGCAATTGGTTTGATTTTTAACAAAGAACCTAAAAGAGCTTTCCCTTTTCCGATTCTCCCACCTTTCGCCAAATATTCTAACGTATCTACCATGAGATAAAGGGAAGAGCTTTCCTTTATACTCTCTAAATGAGCTACGATTTCTTCCACTGATTTGTCTTCTTTTGCCCATCTAGCCGCTTCTAAAACTTGAAAACCAAGAGCATGTGAAATAAAAGAAGAGTTTATAACCGTTACATTTGCATCTACCATCGTAGACGCAAGTTGGGCCGTTTGATAAGTTCCACTCATTCCTTCTGTCAAATGAATAGAAATAATTTGAGTATCTTCATGTTCGTTTGCTAGACGTGAATAAACTTCCTGAAAAACCCCGATAGCTGGTTGCGAGCTTTTAGGTAATTCTTTTGAGTTTATTAATTTTTCTAGAAATTCACTCTTTGTAATATCAATTCCATCTAAATAAGTTTGTCCATCGACCGTAATAGATAAAGGGACAACTTCAATATCTAATTCCTCTATCCATTCCTTTGGTAAATCACAGGTTGAATCCGTTACAATGCGAATAGTCATTCAATTAACTCCTTAACTCCCCAATTAAATGGTTCTTTTTCAATACAGCATATAATTTTTTCTCTCTCAATACTTTTTACTACTACTTTTAACTTGTGATAATAAGACTGCATTTTTCTCATCATAACATAGGTCGAAGAAGGAATGATAGGGATTTTTTATGAATGATTATTTCTTGCTAAACTCAATATGAAAGCCTTTTTATAAACCAAAATCTCTTTCCTTTTTTTAGGATCAGAAGAACGATTATCACACATCCACAGTCACATTTCCCCTGTTGAAAAGATTCGTTCTACCTTACTTCCCAATTACAAATCGAATCTCTTCATAACTAATGGTTTCATCTAGTTGTTCTTTGATTGGTTTTAACTTTTCTGTTCCTACCACATTAACCACTTGTTTAATCTGCTCTACCTTCCACGGCTCCACGTACTTTTCCAAAGAATCGATTTCTCCATTATGCAGCCCTTTAATTAAATGGGATTGAATCGTTCGTTCTGTCAAGCTTTGCTCTTTGGCAATTTCTTTGATCGTTTTTCCACCTGAAAATGCCTCAACAGATTGAAGATAACTCCATGATCTTCGAGATTGGTTAGAAGACTCACCAAAATGGTTAGTAGTTGACACTTTTCTCTCTTGATATTGTAACAAAACGTCTATAAACGCCTGACCATACTGTTCGAGCTTCATCGTTCCAACTCCAGAAATCTGGCTCATCTCTTCCTCTGTTATTGGTATGGCTTGACTCATCTGTTTCAGCGTTTTATCAGAAAAGACTAAATAAGGAGCTACCCCTTGTTCATCAGCCAACTCTTTTCGTTTTTCCCTTAACGCCTCAAACACTTCGTCATCAATTTTCACTTCACTTTTTATTTTGACGATTCGTTGGTAAACTTTTTCTTCCCCTTTTAAAACATTGATTGCTTTATTTGTTAATTGTAATGTAGGATACCCACTATTTGTCGGTTTAATGTATTGTTCTGCACTTAAATAGTCTATAAATGAACCAAGTTCCTTAATCGTCCACTCTTTCATTAACCCATAGGTTGGCAACTGTTCTAATTGAAACTGCCTGAGCTTTTGATTGGATGAGCCCACTAAAATTTGGGCAATGATCGTTTTTCCAAATCGCTCTCTAACCCGCTTTATACATGAAAAGACTTTTTGAGCTTCTATCGTTCTCTCTATTTGTTCATTCTCATTTAAACAATTATTACATTTTCCACAATCTGATACTTCCTCATCCCCGAAGTACCGTAAAATATACGACTGTAAGCAGAGCTCCGTATGGCAATATGAAACCATCTTTTGTAAGTTTCCATATTCTTGCTGTTTACGTTCTTCACTTGCTTCAGATTGTTCAATTAAAAATTGCTGTGTACGAATGTCTTGCGGAGAAAAAAACAAAATGCATTCACTTTCCTCTCCATCGCGTCCAGCACGTCCGGCTTCTTGATAATATGCTTCAATTGTTCTTGGCAATTGATAATGGATAATAAATTGTACATTTGATTTATCAACCCCCATCCCAAAAGCATTCGTTGCAATCATTATTAGTTTTTGATCATTAATAAACGCCTCTTGATTTTCTTGTCTAATGCCCTCAGACAATCCCCCATGGTAATACGTAACTGAAAACCCAAGCTTTAATATTGTCTGATAAAGACTTTCCACTTCTTTACGGGTTGTCGCATAAATAATTCCCGACTGCCCTTGTTTTTGATTTAATAATTGTTTCAAATAATATGGACGATCGACTCCCTTAAATAAGGTTAACGATAAATTATCCCGCTTGTAGCCAGTAGACACGACATTATCCACGGGGATTTGTAAATGTTTGCGTAAATCCTCTTTAACCTCATCTGTTGCTGTTGCGGTCAAAGCTAAAACCGTTGGCCTTTTTGTAAGGGTAGAAAGCCAATTTGGGATTTGCATATAGCTAGGTCTAAAATCATGTCCCCACTCTGAGAGACAATGAGCTTCATCAATAGCAACATTAGAAATTTCGATTTTTTGGAGGCTATTCATAAAGGTCGGATGCTGTAATCTTTCAGGAGCAACATAGACTAAATTATAAACTCCCGCTGCTAGGTTTTCTAATCGATTCATCTCCTCCTTTTTTGTTAATGTACTGTTTATATATGTTCCTTTTACACCAAGTTGGGCAAGAGCATCCACTTGGTCCTTCATTAAAGAAATAAGTGGTGAAATGACAAGTGTTATTCCTTCTGAGACAAGGGCAGGAATTTGATAACATAACGATTTCCCACTTCCGGTCGGCATAATCGCTAACGTATCTTCCCCTTGTAGTACCTGTTCAATGACTTGTTTTTGACCTAAACGAAAATCACTATAACCATAGACCTCTTTAAGAACGAGCCTTGCCTCTTTTATTCCCCTTTTTTGCATTCAAAACACCCTTCATTTATTATTTAACGCTTTAATCATTGACCTGTATGAATCGATCATCATCTGCACTCAGATTTCCTCTGCCATCTAATTGACTCAACTTTCGCAGCGTATGATTGACCCTTAACCGTTGATAGAGATTGATTTGAGGGCGATACCATACTCAAATTGACTTTACATGAACGGTTCAATCGTTGACAGTCTGAACACATCTCTTCGTAGGCTGTTGAAGGAAACTGTTCACTAAAATGAAGTGCTTCGGCTGTCGCTCCCAAAACCATACTCCGCGTCCTGCGGGAACCTGGCGAGCCTCCTCGGCAAGCCTTGCGGGGTCTCGCTCCACGGTTTATTCCCGCGGGAGTCTCCGTATGGTTTTGTCCGCTAAGTGTAGTGGAGATGCTTGATGATATGGCCATTCTCAATCAGCTATTTCTAACGCAGAAGAACCTTCTTCTTCACTTTGTTGGTTATGGAATTAAATAGGTAGTTGCCACCTATTTTTTTCCTAAGTCTGCCGTCATGAAAACACAGGATTCAAATCGAAACAAGCTCGATCATCTAGCTAACGTACAGAGCATCCACACTGATTTGTTTACAACTATAACGGAATTAGTTATTGAAGGAGAAAAATCATTCTCAAGCTCATGTACGTTGAAGTAATGACCGCTTTTTTATTCAATGAGAAAACCGAACCTAGATTCGATTCCATTATCTAGCGGACAAACAGACACGGAGACTCCCGCAGGAATAAACCGTCCAATGAGACCCCGCAAGCGTGAAACGCTGAGGAGGCTCATGAGGTTCTCGGCAAGGACGCGGAGTGTCTGTTTGGGAGCGACCGCCGGAGGGCCTATTATTTTTTTCTTGATGCCAAAGTTGAGTAATTTATTTATAATAAAAAAATAAGTCTTCATCAACAATCATAACATCTCGAACTCGGCCATAACCGGATATAATTTGATTGTACCCGCTTGAAAAGCAACAAGTAAAGTAAACTAAATCCACTAATAACACCCATTCTTTTCATAAAAACTCCTCCTATTTATTATTCTCTCAATCTATCTCAATTCCCCACTAAAAGAAAAAAATTATATAATTTCTTTTATTTTTTTTACGAATGCTCCTCGTTATAGTACAATCATGGTATAATTCTTTATTCGAGTTTAAAATATTGGAGGAAATAGACGAATATGATAACCGTCACAAATGTAGGTCTACAATACGGAGACCGAAAATTATTTGAAGAAGTAAATATTAAATTTACACCAGGAAATTGTTATGGCTTAATTGGAGCAAATGGGGCTGGGAAATCGACCTTCCTTAAAATTCTATCAGGTGAAATTGAGCCTCAACAAGGGGATGTTTCATTAAAGCCAGGCCAACGCCTTGCTGTTCTTAAACAAAACCATTTTGAATACGAAGAATATGAAGTCTTAAGTACCGTCATTATGGGACACGCTAGACTTTATGAAGTAATGAAAGAAAAAGATGCGATTTATATGAAAGAAGAATTTACTGATGAGGATGGCCTTAAAGCTGCCGAACTCGAAGGAGAATTCGCTGAACTTAATGGTTGGGAAGCAGAATCCGAAGCTGCAATCCTTTTAAAAGGCCTTGGTATCACTGAAGAGCTTCATTCGAAAAAAATGAGTGAGCTTTCTGGTTCTGAAAAAGTAAAAGTTCTTCTTGCTCAAGCCTTATTTGGTGAACCAGACGTACTATTACTTGATGAGCCAACGAACCACCTTGACCTAAAAGCGATCCAATGGTTAGAGGAGTTTTTAATTAACTTTGAAAATACGGTCATCGTTGTATCTCACGATCGTCACTTTTTAAATAAAGTGTGTACCCATATTGCCGACTTAGACTTTAGTAAAATTCAAATTTATGTTGGGAACTATGATTTCTGGTATGAGTCAAGTCAATTGGCATCGAGAATGGCCGCTGATGCGAATAAGAAAAAAGAGGAAAAGATTAAGGAACTACAAAGCTTCATTGCTAGGTTTAGTGCCAATGCTTCAAAATCTAAACAAGCAACTTCAAGAAAGAAGCTTTTAGATAAAATTGAGCTCGATGATATTCGTCCATCATCTAGAAAATACCCTTATGTTCATTTTACACCAGAACGTGAAATTGGAAATGATTTATTACGGGTTGAAAACATTTCAAAAACAATCGATGGGGTAAAAGTATTGAACAAGGTCAGCTTTGTTATGAACAAGGATGATAAAATTGCTCTACTTGGGGAAAATGAAATTGCTAAAACAACTTTATTTAAAATTCTTGCTGGTGAAATCGAGCCAGATGAAGGATCTTATAAATGGGGTATTACGACATCACAAGCTTATTTTCCAAAAGACAACTCCGCCTTTTTTGAAGGTAGTGATTTAAATTTAGTCGATTGGTTAAGACAATATTCACCGCAAGATGATAGTGACACGTTTCTACGTGGATTTTTAGGTCGCATGCTCTTCTCTGGTGATGAAGTAAAGAAAAAAGCTTCTGTTTTATCAGGAGGAGAAAAAGTTCGTTGTATGCTTTCGAAAATGATGTTAAGTGGAGCAAATGTCCTTTTATTGGATGAACCAACAAACCACCTTGACTTAGAATCGATTACAGCTGTCAATAATGGTTTAATCAACTTTAAAGGTTCACTTATCTTCTCCTCTCATGACCACCAATTCAATGAAACGGTCGCGAACCGAATTATTGAAATTACAGAAGAAGGAATCATCGACAGTGAACAAAGCTATAATGAATATTTAGAAGCAAAATAATAATAGTAAAAAGGGGCTGTCCCAAAGTCATGAAAATGATCTTTGAGGGTTCAGCCCCTTTTTATTCAGCGACTTTATTTGTCGTTTGATACTTTTTTCGTTTATTTTTAATGATCAATATCGTTAAGACAACAAGGGCTACACCAACGAGGGTGAAAATAAGTTGCTCGACAAAAGATGTCCAGTCGGTTATCGTACGACCATAGTGAAATCCAAGAAAAAAATACAAACTTAACCAAACTAAAGCTGATGAATGAGCAATTAACACAAATTGTAAATAACGAAAGCGTGCTAAGCCGACACTAAACGGAACCGCATGACGAGCAAATGGGAAAAAATAACTGAATGAGGCGGCTTTTAATCCAAAGCGCTCTAAAAGCTCCATTCCTTTTATTGCTCGTTTTGTCCAAACAGTTGGCTTCTTTGCTGTTTCCGTGTGAGGTATGACTTTTTTATTTGCAAAATAACCAATTGAATATAATATCGTTCCATGCAAAAAAATCGCAGAAAAAATCGTTAAAAAAGCAGGCAAAGGAGATAAAAAAGAATACGTTGAAAAATACCCTCCTGCCATTAATAACACTTCATTAGGAACCGGAAAAACAAATAATCCAATTGCAAAAAGAATAAACAATGCGGCATATCCGTGCTCTAGAACAAACTGATAAACCGTTGTTAAATCCATCGCTCCAATCCCTTTCCTCAAAACATCTCATATTATACTAATAGTGTAACTGATTAAGAGAAAAAAAGGAAAGAATAACCCTTTTTAGGAAAGCACTCCTTCAAAAAAAAGAGCCAGCATTAGCTAGCTCAAAGTTCGCGGAAATATTCCTTATAATAACCGCCAATTTTTCCTGTATTATCAATAACAAAATAAAATTCTTCTGTTTCATTTTTTAACTCATATTTTTTTCCAACTGTTAAAGCTTCATTCACTTTAAATTTTTTCGCCTCTGTATGGACACATTCAATTTCACGAATTGTTTTTGCCTCTTGCCATGTTTGATGAATCATTTTATTGCCCCCTTCCTTATGTATCTGTGTTTCTTTATATTATAATAGCTTTTGAATCATTTGCAAAGGCTCTATAGTATGGCAGTGTAAAGCTAGTCGTCAATTTCGAATATAATACAAAACGACGAGAGGTTCCTATCAACTTCTCGTCGTTTCGTTTGAAAGGGCCTATTCAGCGGTCCCTTCTAATGATATTAACCTTCTAATAATAATGATTCTGGATCTTCTAGTAATTCTTTTACTCTTACTAGGAAACCTACCGCTTCTTTCCCATCAACGATACGGTGATCATAAGATAAAGCGATATACATCATAGGGCGGTTTTCGAAGTTTTCTTGATCGATAGCAACCGGACGCCATTGAATTTTATGCATTCCTAAAATCCCGACTTGTGGAGCATTTAGAATTGGTGTCGACATTAATGAACCGAATGTACCACCATTTGTAATGGTAAAGCTTCCTCCTTGCAAGTCACCTAAAGCTAATTTATTATCACGAGCTTTTTTACCAAGTTCTCCAATTTCTTTTTCAATTCCAGCGAAGCTTAATTTATCTGCATCACGTACAACCGGAACGACTAATCCATTATCTGTTGAAACGGCAATACCGATATCGTAGAACTTTTTCATTAAGATTTCGTCGCCTTGAATTTCCGCATTTAAAAGCGGGAATTCTTTTAATGCACCAATAACGGCTTTTGTAAAGAATGACATGAACCCTAATTTAACACCATTTTTATCTAAGAAAGCATCTTTACGACGTTTACGTACGTCCATAACAGCTGTCATATCAACTTCATTAAAAGTCGTTAACATCGCCGCTGTTTGTTGGGCTTCTACCAAACGTTTTGCGATTGTTTGACGACGGCGTGTCATTTTAATACGTTCTGCTGGTTTTCCATCATCAGAAGTCGTTGCCGCAGGAGCTACTGATTTTTGTGGTGCAGGAGCTGACTTTTCTGCTTTTTTCGGTTGATGGTTTTCAACATCTTGCTTACGGACACGACCTGTTGGGTCATTTGTCGAAACATCATTTAAATTAATTCCTTTTTCACGAGCTAATTTACGAGCAGCTGGAGACGCTAATGGACGTCCGCCTTCAGAAGTAGAATCCTCTTCTTTTTGCTCACCTTTAGGCTCTGATTTTTCTTCTTGTTTTGCTTCTGCTTTTGGTTCCTCAGCTCCAGTGTTACTTGAATCGCCGCTTTCAGAGCCGTTATCGTCAATCACTGCGATTACTTCACCAACTTCAACCGTGTCACCTGGCTCCTTTTTTAATTCTTTAATGACACCAGAGTGCTCTGCCGTTATTTCTAAATTCACTTTATCTGTTTCTAATTCAGCAATGAAATCGCCTTGATTTACATATTCCCCTACTTCTTTTAACCACTGTGCTATTGTTCCTTCTGTAATCGATTCTGCTAATTCAGGTACTTTAATTTCAATCACGACTTACGGCCTCCTTATTTTTTGCGAGTCAAAGATTCTGTAATGATGCGTTCTTGCTCTGTCTTATGGGCAATTGGATTTCCTTCAGCAGGACTTGAACGGAATGTTCTTCCAATATAACTAACATTCACATTTTCTGGTGTAATATCACGGATGCGTGACTCCATAAACGGCCAAGCTCCCATATTTTTTGGCTCTTCTTGAACCCAAATAACTTCTTTTAAGTTCTTATAGTTAGCAAATAATTCACGAATTAGACGTTTAGGGAACGGATATAGTTCCTCCACACGAGCAATATGAAGCCAATCCCAATTCTCATCATCTGATTTCTTGTCAATCCGTTCTGCTAAATCGATCGAAACTTTTCCACTACATAAGAGAATACGTTCTACTTTATCAGCTTTTTCACCTAAGCCAGGCTGTTCAAGCACAGGTAAAAATTCGCCTTCAGAAAAGACTTTCGCATCAGAAGAAGCATAAGAATTTCTTAATAAACTCTTTGGCGTCATAATAATAAGTGGACGAACCGAATCCTTCTTTAAGATCGCCGCTTGACGACGTAAAAGATGGAAATATTGAGCGGCGGATGAACAGTTTGCAATCGTCCAGTTGTTTTCAGCAGCTGAGACTAAGAAACGTTCCACACGGCCACTTGAATGCTCGGGCCCTTGACCTTCATAACCATGAGGTAATAAAACAACAAGGCCTGATTTTTGCCCCCATTTTGCACGTCCAGCCGCAATCCACTGGTCAAACATCACTTGTGCTCCATTGGCAAAATCACCAAACTGAGCTTCCCACAAAACTAAAGTCTCAGGAGATTGGACATTATAACCGTATTCAAACCCAACCACTGCCGCTTCAGATAATGGACTATTATAGACAGCAAAGGATGCTTTCGCACTTTCAAGTTCTTTTAATGGCGTATAAAGTTCATTAGAGTCTTTATCATGTAAGACAAGATGTCGTTGTACGAATGTACCACGCTCTGAATCTTGTCCAGATAGACGAACAGGCGTACCGTCAGAAATAATCGATGCAAAGGCTAAGACTTCCCCATGAGCCCAGTCGATCTTTCCACCCTCTTCAAATCCATCTAAACGTCTTTTTAGTATTTTGCCTAGTTTATCGTTCACTTTAAATTCATTTGGCCACTTTAATAAATCTTCATTGATCTGCTTTAATGTATCAAAATCTACAGCCGTCTTAACTTTCGGTAACCCGTTTACAATAAAGTCCGGTTGCGAGATTTTTACATCATGCTCAGATTTCTTTGAAGCTACCTTATCATACTCAGTACGTAAGTATTCCAATGTTTCCTTATCCAAATCACTTCCGTACCCTTTTTCAATCACTTTTTGCTCTGTTAAATAGTCCGCATAAATGGCACGTACAGTTGGATGTTTTTTAATTCGACTATACGTTTCAGGTTGAGTCACAAATGGATCATCTGTTTCATTATGACCTAGTCTACGATAACCAACTAAGTCAATTAAGAAATCTTTTTTGAAACGTTTACGATATTGGAATGCTAAATGAATAGCGGCCATACATGCTTCAGGGTCATCAGCATTTACGTGAAGGATTGGAATTTCAAATCCTTTAGCCGGGTCACTTGAATATGTAGTCGAACGAGAATCATACGTTTCCGTTGTAAAACCAATATTATTGTTGGCGATAATATGTAATGAGCCACCAACTTGATACCCTGTTAAGCGACTTAAATTCAAAGTTTCAGTTACAATTCCTTGTCCAGGAAAAGCAGCATCACCATGAATTAAAATGGAGTACGCTTTTAAAGTATCTTGAACGGGTTCACCCTTATTTGAACGATCTTCTTGGGCGGCTCTTGCATAACCTTCGACAATCGGACTTACAAATTCAAGGTGACTTGGGTTGTTCGCTAGTGTGACTGTTGCTTCAACAGTATTTTCTTCCTTAATTTGGCGGTCGGCTCCTAAGTGATACTTCACATCACCTGTCCAACCGTTAATTCCTGTCGCACTTTCAGACGATAAGTCTTCTTTAGGTGCATGTAAAAATTCAGAAAAAATCATATGATAAGGTTTACCTAATGTGTGCGTTAATACATTTAAACGTCCACGGTGGGCCATGCCAATCATAATGTTTTCTGTCCCTTCATGAACAGATTCACGAACGGCTTCATCTAGCATTGGTACGAGAACATCTAAACCTTCTATAGAAAATCGTTTTTGCCCAACGAATGTACGATGAATAAATTTTTCGAATCCTTCTACTTGTGTTAATCGCTTTAATAAATTAATTCGTTGTTGCGTCGATAAATTCGGTAAATATAAGTCAGATTCAACCATCTTATATAACCAATTTCTTTCCTCTTCGTCTTGAACATGTCCAAATTCAAAGGCAACCGTTTGGGTATAGACCTTTTTTAAATGTTCAATCGCTTCAAAACCGTCCTTCACATAAGAAGGAGCATTAGGACAGAGCATATCTACAGGTACTTGTCTTAAATCTGCTTCTGTTAAATCATAACGACTTAACTGGAGCAATTCTTCATTTTTAAATTCTTTTTGAATCGGATGAATGTCAGAAGCCAAATGTCCCTTCATTCGAATGGTATCTGCTAATTTCACAGCACCAACAATCTTCCTCATCATGTCCGTTCCTACAGTTTGTTTAACTGCTGGAACTTCTGCTGCAATGAACCTTTCTTCGTCATTTGACGATGGTGGCGGACCTAACGTATCAAAGAGTGCTCTAAGCTCTTCATCAACCGCATCTGGGTCTTTTGTATACTCCTCATAAAGTTCAATCGCAACGCCAAGGTTCGGACCATGAAACCCTTTCCATGACTCACTTGGTTTGTTCTCCTTGCTGGACATGTGACAAAAACCTCCTAAGTTACTTTTAAGTCAAATCATCAGAAGTTGAATAAAATAACGCTTTCATTGACATTTTATCATGAATAAGTGGATGACTCAAAGGTTATCTATCCAAATTCATAGATTTGTCTAACGATTTTTCAAATTACGACTTTTGTTACATTTTGAACCCTTGTAAATGAATTTAATCATCCTATTAGAGTGTAAATCTTTTTTTTCTGAAAATCTAGTGATTTGTCATAAAATATTCTTAATTTCGTAACTTTTTTTCACTATTTACAAACAAGCACAAAAAGTTTGTTTACTTCGTTAATTCTGACAAAAAAGAATACTTATTTAAACCCACTGAAAAAATAAGATTTTTGCGTAAAACACTAGATATTCTCCAATAGTTTGTCCTTTATTCTCTTATCGGGTAATAAACAACAATTATGTTAGCAGATATAAACATCTCCCCCCAATTAGACATATAAACCGTATTATTTCAGCAGGTTATTTATTCTTTTTTTGCTAAAAAAATCTTATAAAAAAAGCCTGTCATTCTATCTTTTATACCCTCAAATAACTAATCTGTTGTCCAGGTGCAACTTTTATTGTACTGTACCTTCATTTTTTTATAGATTTTGATTTTGAAACCAACTAATCAGTTGCTCTTTTTCACTTTCTGTAAATTGATACTTGGCACAATCACACCCTTCTTCTAAAAGAACCACTTGAAGCACTTCCTTATCTTGATTTACGATTAATAAAGCTTCTGGTTCCATCAGATCATCAGGTAGGTCATTAGACTCAAACTGGATTACATAATGGGTCCAATATTGTATTTGCTCTTCTCTAACTATTTTGAGTGGCTTTAATGTAAATTCTTTATATTTTTCAAAATTTAAATCAATCAATGTTCTTGCTCCTTTTCCATTCCCCTTTTGTTTACCGTCCTATATTGTATAAGGTTTTATGGATTAAGTAAAATGTTTCAACCCAATTTTTACTATTTGTGTATAAAAATAAACTCTTTCCTTCATCCTAGTGATAAAGGAGGTGGATCATGGAATATTTTGTCCAGCACAAAGATGAACATAACAGTAGTTTAATAACTGTTGATACCGATAATCAGCGTTATATGATTCAAAAGGAGGATACAAGCGGACGAATTTTTGACACTCCGCCAGCATTATTAGCATGGATCAAAAAAAATTGGAAACCTACCGATTTAGAAAAGCCAGAGGTGTATCAAGAGCTTTTACATGAAATTGCTGAAGAAATGAGAGGAAATTAAACCCATCCCTTATTTATTATGTTCTAATCCGTTAAAAGGGATTTCCATTCGGGTTTTTGTCCGTTATAATGTTGAGAGGATGAATAGAAGGGTGTCGTTTTGAATGTTAAAAAAGATATTCTTCATTTTCTTCTCCTTCTTAGTTCTTTTGGTCGTTGTATTAATCATGACACCTACGGATAAAATTCGAGAGCTTAGTTATCGTAGCTTGATTAGCCAACATCAAATTCCTGAGGATTATCTTGAACTCTACACTGAGGCAGCAGATGAATATGATATCCCTTGGGAGTTACTAGCCTCGGTTCACCGGGTGGAAACAATCTTTTCTACGATGGACCCTCTTGTAAGCCCAGTAGGAGCATTAGGCCATTTTCAATTTATGCCTCGTACATGGGTTGGGTGGACATATCCTGGTGGTTCACTCGGTGAAATTGAAGATGAAGTGGACATTACGGAGCTTTCTTTAATTGCAGAACACGGGGGCTACGGCGTAGATGGTGATGGTGATGGAATTGCCGATCCGTTTAATATTGTAGACGCTACTCATTCTGCCGCCAAATATTTGGCTGACCACGGGGCAGCGGATGGTCACTATGAAAAAGCGCTATTTGCCTATAATCAAAGTCAAGACTATGTGGATGAAGTAATGAAGTATTTTGAACAGTATATGGAAGAATATGAATTAATCACATTGCGTCATGTTTATGATTATTAAAATATGAAGCAGCAAAAAACACCGCTCCTTCACACATTTTGTTGTGAAGGAGCGGTGTTTTTATGCTTTCAATTTATTAAGCGATAAATCCTTTGTAAAAATCAATAAAACCATGACCGAAACTAGCGGATAAAAGAAAGCGATGCTTATTTTCACTGCATTGAACTTAAAGAGAAAGTAACAAAAAAACAGCTAGTAAGCCACCATTATCTATTATCAATATTCTCCGGATACAAATCATGATTCATTAAACGATAATTCGCGATTTCCTCATACTTTGTTCCTGGCTTTCCATAGTTTGTATATGGATCGATGGAAATACCACCACGTGGAGTAAATTTGCCCCATACCTCGATATAGCGTGGGTCCATGAGCTCTATTAAATCATTCATAATAATATTCATGCAGTCCTCGTGGAAATCTCCGTGATTACGGAAACTAAACAAATAGAGCTTTAATGACTTACTTTCAACCATCTTTTCACCTGGAATATAACTTATATAAATCGTTGCAAAATCCGGTTGTCCTGTTTTTGGACATAGTGAAGTGAATTCCGGACAATTAAACTTAACAAAATAATCTCGGTTTGGGTGTTTATTATCAAAGGATTCTAAAATGCCTGGGTTATAACTGAACTCATAGCTCGTGCCTTGATTTCCCAATAATGTCACACCATCTAATTCTGAATCTTTTCGACCACTCATTAATAAAACCTCCTAAACGCCTCTTTTATTGCCCCATAATAGTGTGTGCAATTGTGGCAAAACTTTTGCATCATTCATTACTTGCGAATCAATCGTTCGCTCAATTAACCATTCATAACGATTTAAAAGTTGCTGTAATAAGTTGTGATTCTCTTCCGTTTTTGCATCCTCATTCCCCACTTGTAAATAAAAGGGTACGTCTGGATAACGCTTGTGAATGGTTTCAGCATAATCAAAGTCCACATCATCAAAAATGACGACTTTAAGACTAATGTTACGATCGGATAATTTATGAATAATCTCATCTAATTTTTCCAAATTGGTTTCCATTTTCGAACTTGGCGGTTTTGGTGAAATCGTAACTTCATCAATATCCAATAACCAATCTTGCCAAATCGAACCTTGTGTTTCGATCGCTGTTTGTATCTGTTTCTCTTTTAATAAATCAACTAGTGCCGCAATACCTTTATGCAAGGCTGGATTCCCACCTGAGATCGTTACATGAGAAAAGTTATCGCCACCGATTTGTTGAAGCTGCTCGACAATCGCTTCTGCTGTCATCAACGTACTTTTCCCGGTTCCATCCCATGTGAAGGCCGAATCACACCACGAACAGCTATAATCGCAGCCCGAGGTCCGCACAAACATCGTCTTTTGTCCGATGACCATGCCTTCACCTTGAATAGTCGGCCCGAAAATCTCCATTACCGGAATTTTTTTCATTCTAATTCACTCGCCTTTGGACGGTAGACAACATAACTTGTCGGTGTTTCGCGCACGATCGTTTGAATACATTTTGGCTGATTTGTTTGTTGTTTTAAAAACCGGTTGATCTCTGTCGTTATCGTTTCAGCTACGACTTCTGTTGTTGGATGTTTCCCCTTAAAATCAGGATGATCATTTAAAATCGAATGATCATATTTTTTATGAATTTGGTCTTTAATTAATTTAAAATCAATTAAAAAACCAAGCTTATCGAGTGCATCGCCCACTATCGTCACATTTATCGTATACGTATGACCGTGAACCTTTTGACACTTCCCAGCTAAATCATTATCAATATAATGAGCCGCAGATAAGTGCATATCTTTATTTAACTCATAACGGTATGAATGTGGAACTTGAGGATAGTAATTATAGATCATGATAATTCCTCCCCTTTTTCTTCGAGGTATAAATCAAGACCATTCTTTCTTAATTGACAGGCTGGACATTTTCCACAGCCTTCCCCTCTCACTCCTTCATAACACGTTAATGTCTTATTTCGAACAAAATCAAGCACACCTAATTCATCTGCTAATTGCCATGTCTTTTTTTTGTCTAACCACATTAACGGCGTATGAATCACAAACTGATGATCCATCGCTAAGTTTAAGGTGACATTTAATGATTTAATAAAACTATCACGACAATCTGGGTAACCACTAAAATCGGTTTCACATACTCCAGTTACAACATGTCTCGCACCGATTTGTTTGGCATATATGGCTGCAAAAGAGAGAAATAAATGATTTCTACCTTCAACAAAAGTAGAAGGTAGTTCCCCGTCTTTACCAGCTTCAATTTCGATATCATCCCTTGTCAATGCATTAGCCGATAATTGACTAATGAGCTGCAAGTCTAATACTTTAAAGGAAACGCCTAACTCATCTGCAATTTCCTTTGCACATTCAATTTCATCTCGATGTCGTTGTCCATAATCAAAGGTCACCGTAGCCACTTCCTTAAACGTTTTGAGTGCCCAAACGAGACAGGTTGTGCTATCTTGGCCTCCACTAAATACAACAACAGCTTTTTCATCTTTTAACATTACGCTTTCCCCCTTATTTTTAGAAGAAAGAGCGTCCGTTCACTCCTGCTTTGAAAATCAAAGCGCTTAAAAAATATCCAAAAAAATAAGACCAAGTACTTCAATATAAGTACAAAGTGATCTTGTATAGTTTTTTATAGAGGGAGTTTGCGAACCTCTTATGGTACGAATTTCACTAAAGCATAACAAACATCATAACATAAAAACATGAATGGTAGCTATTCTTTTTAAGCTTTGTTAAAATAATGACTAGAATGGTTAATTGGTTCAACTGGATAAGAATGTAATCCGTTCAAAATTTCGATCCATTGGCCTTACATATGTAAAAAGATTGAAAATTCAAAGAAAAAGAGGGATAGTCATGACAACTTTTGACCAAAAATTAAAAAAGTATGCCGCTTTAGCTGTTGAAATTGGTGTCAATGTTCAAAAAGGACAAACATTAGTCATTCGTGCTCCATTATTTGCCGCTCCACTCGTTCGACTTGCGACAGAAAGAGCTTATGAAATTGGTGCCAAAAACGTGCATGTCGATTGGAACGACGAAGAAATTACTAGACTGAAGTACAATCTTGCACCAGATGAAACCTTTTTAGAGTACCCTGAGTGGATCGCAAAAGGGTATGAGGAGATGTGCGAAGACGGTGCTGCCTTCTTAAGCATTACAGGTGCTGATCCTGACCTTTTAAAAGGTGTAGATCCTGAACGTGTTTCTAATGCGAACAAAGCAAGTGGAAAAGCAATGGAAGGTTTCCGTTCTTATATGACAGCTGATAAGGTGAGTTGGTCGATTGTCGCAAACCCTTCAGTAGGTTGGGCGAAAAAAGTATTCCCTGATCTAAATGATGAAGAAGCGATTGAAAAACTATGGGAAGCAATATTCCAAGCTACAAGAATTAACGAAGAAAATCCTGTTAAAGCATGGAAGGCTCATTTAGCTTTACTTGATCAAAAGATGACTATTTTAAATGAAAAACATTACAGTGCTCTTCATTATACAGGTGAAGGAACGGATTTAACGATTGAATTACCTGAAACTCATTTATGGGTGAGTGGAGGCAGCGTCAATAAAGATGGTGATTCCTTTGTTGCCAATATGCCAACAGAGGAAGTTTTTACAGCAGCCAAAAAGACGGGTGTAAATGGAGTCGTTCATAGTACAAAACCATTAAATTATGGTGGAACTGTCATTGATAACTTCTCTTTAACATTTAAAGATGGTGCCGTTGTAGACTTTACAGCTGAACAAGGCTATGAAACGCTAAAACGTCTAATCGAAACGGATGAAGGTTCTCGTTATATTGGCGAAGTTGCCCTCGTTCCACATGATTCACCAATCTCAAATACAAACATTCTTTTCTACAATACGTTATTTGATGAAAATGCCTCTAACCATTTAGCTTTAGGTGCTGCTTATGCGTTTAATATTGAAGGTGGTAAAGAAATGGGAAAAGCTGAACTCGAGGAAAACGGTTTAAATACAAGTATTACTCATGTTGACTTTATGATGGGCTCAGCCAAAATGAATATTGATGGCATTAAAGCAGATGGCTCAAAAGAAGCTGTCTTCCGTGAGGGCAACTGGGCTTTTTAACTTACTTCCGAAAGAAGTCTCCCTCTTCAAGCGTGTGAAGGGCGTAGCCCAACGATAAGGGGGAGATGAATTTCGGTTGGGCGTTAGCACAAAGGCTTTTTTCTTTTGACTTTTCCCCCAATGTGCTATAATCAGTCTTATAAAGTATAAGGA
>NZ_ALPT02000007.1 GCF_000292245.2 Alkalihalobacillus alcalophilus ATCC 27647 = CGMCC 1.3604
CATTTGGCTTCTTTGGGAGGCTTTGATTGCTTTTGCGGCTCTTATTCACCTGCTTTTGGAATCATTGCTGGCCTTTGATTCCCTTTGTGGCTCTTATTCATCGGCTTTTGGCTTCATAGACTCTCTTTGATTCCCTTTCACGCTTTGATTCATATGCTTTCGGAATCATAGACACCCTATGATTCCCTTTGTGGCTCTTATTAATGTTCATTTGGCTTCTTTGGGAGGCTTTGATTCCTTTTGTGGCTCTGATTCACCTGCTTTTGGCTTCATAGACTCTCTTTGATTCCCTTTGTGGCTCTGATTCACCTGCTTTTGGCTTCATTGCTGGCCTTTGATTCCTTTTGTGGCTTTGATTCATCGGCTTTTGGCATCATAGCCAGCCTTTGATTCCCTTTCGCCCTCTTATTCATATGCTTTCGACTTCATAGACACTCTTGAATCCCCTTTGCAACTCTGATTCATATGCTTCAGAAGGTGACAGGCACCTGTCCTCTATCCCAATTCAAGGAATCGTTCTCCGGCGACAATTCCTGCCCCTAATACGACTCCTTTGTTTTGAAGGGTTGAGTATTTTATTCTTTTTGTATCATCATGTTGGCTATATTGGTTTAATCGGATTTCTAATTCTGTTTTCAAACGTGGGAAGTATTCAAAAAATTGGCCTGATAAGACAACCAGCTTCGGATCGTAAGTCGTAAATATATTCCCAATCGCAATTGCCAAATACATAACTGCTTGTTCCAGTATCGATTTTACTAAAGGTTGACCTTGTTCATAATAATGAGCCAAATCAGCCATTGATTCGGCCTGCATAGCAATCGCTGCTTGCTGAATAAGAGAACGCTCAGATATATAAGAAGCTAAACACCCTACCTTTCCACACTTACAAACATTCCCATTAGGATTAACGATGCTATGCCCTATCTCACCTGCTGTATTGGAGCTCCCTCTATAAATTTCTCCATTAATTAAAACAGCTGCTCCTATCCCTGAGCCTATTCCGACTAGAACCATCGTTTCTGCTTCGTTTTCTTTCCATGTATGTTTTTCTGAAACAGCTTGCATCTTTAATTCATTATCCACAACCGTCTGAAAATCAGTTTTATCGAAAATTAACTGAGCTATGTTCATATCTTTCCAAATCAGCTGATCTGAATGAATGACCTTGCCCTTCTTATCATCAATATATCCAGGGAGACCAACCCCAACACCTAATATTTTTGCTCGCTCAATCCCTTGCTCCAGAATTATCTCATTCATCATACTCACTGATTTATCAATAGCTAAATCTGGATTCTCTCTGACAGAGAAAGGAACCTCTTTCATATAGGTTAACTCGCCTTTGAGATTAATGACTCCCATTCGAATAACATTCATATCAAACTCTAAGCCAATTGAACAACGAGCATCACGATTAATTTGCAAAAAAACAGCATTCCGACCAACACTTTTTGTGTCATTGTCCTTTTCGTAGATTAAATTTTCCGAATTTAAATCATTAACAATTCGATTAATAGAAGTAGGACTCATTTTTGTATGTTTTACTAAGTCTGGTTTTGTGAGCGGTTCTTTTGTCTTAATTAATTCATATACCCATTGCTTATTTTGTTGTTTTATATAAAGTTGGTCATGCTTTAGCATTTTATCCCTCATTCCAATCCACCCTATGTTATTTATCTATTATATCGGAATAATTCGACAGGTGACAGGCACCTGTCAAAAAATCAGGCTCTAACCCGAAAAGGCTGCCCTAATTGGGACAGCCCTTTCAACAGTATTCGACAACCGACAGGTGCTTGTCGAATGGCATCCCATTCACCTTGCTGCCGTGTATATGCCTTGAATGATTTTCATTAATTCGATTCCATCTTCAATTGGGGCTGGAGATGGGCCATTTGTCATACACGCCTGAACAAATGCATCGATTTGATTTTGGAAGGCACTATCAAAATCAAATGTTGATTGATCGATTTGTGGGTCAATATTAAGGATCGTATCGTTTTCTTCCGTTACTATCGTCAAATGAGGCTCTAATTCAGCTCCCCCCTTTGTTCCAAACACTTGAAGAGCGATTTGGTCTTTTTTCAAGTGTAATGAATAAGAAGTATCCACCATTAACGAACTCCCATTTTCAAAAGTAATGAGAGCGTTCGCTAAATCCTCAACAGAGTTCGTCGTTGCATCATAATCAGCCGTTTTATAAAAAGACAAATTCTCGATATTCCCACGATTGCCCATCAAACTATACACATGTCCCGTTATTGACTTCACTTTCGGACGTCCCATTAAATACCAACACGCATCAATGATATGCACACCTAGATCAATGAGCGGTCCACCTCCAGAACGTGCTTTATCAGCAAACCACCCTCCTGGATTCCCAATTCTCCTGAGCAGGGAAGCTTTCGCATAATAAATATCGCCGAGTTTATCACTATCAATAAACTTCTTTAGAACGAGGGCATTCTCACCAAACCTGCGCACATAACCCACCTGTAAAATAGCTGTGTTTTGATCCACGACCTCCTTGATTTTTTCCGCTTCTTCAACCGTCATCGCTACAGGTTTCTCCACTAATACATGTTTGCCTGCTTTAATGGCAGCAATCGCTAATTCTGCATGTGAATTATTCCACGTACAAATGCTAATCGCATCTACTTGATCATCTGCAAATACCTCTTTCGCATCTGTGTATATTTTCTCCACTCCATATTGTCCTGCTACTGTCATCGCACGCTCTTCATTCCGATCACATACCCCGTACAGCTCTGCCTGTTTGTTAGCATGATAAGATTTGGCATGCATCTCTGAAATCGTGCCAAGACCAATTATAACGACTCGTAACTTCATGATTTTCCAACCCCTTCTATTACCGTTTTCCAGCCATCAACCGTCACTTCATCCCATAATCTTTTGACATTATTCATTCCAATCCGCGAACCAACAAAACAATCTTCCATTCCCTCAAATTCAACGACAATATGCCCATCATAACCATGTTCTTTTAATAGACGGATGATTTCTCTAATCGGTAATTCTCCGTGGCCAACAATCGCTCCTCTCAAATAATTTTCGTTCACCGTACGGAACCATTCTCCCTCTCCTGGGTTTTCATAATAAGGACGTACGTAAAAATCTTTAAAATGGACCGTCGCCGCTTGAGCTAAGTTCTTTTTAATTCCGACTAACGGATCTTCATCTGCACATAAAAAGTTTCCAATATCTAAAGTCGTTTTGAAATTGTCTCGGTTAACAGCACGCAAAACCCTTTGAACCCGATCACTAGACTGAACATTAAAACCGTGATTTTCAATCGTCGTTGTCATCCCATATTGTTTCGCATAATCGGCGATTAACTGGCTGCCTTTTACAATCTCATCAAAATGATCATCAAAATAATGAACGGTCATTTGCTCTGGTGGCAAAGTAAAGGCGGTCACATCATGACGAATTACTTTTATCCCCATATGATTGACAACATCAACATGTTTTTTGATCCGGGCGACTTCTTGTTCAAATTCCTCTGCTGTCGGTTGGATAAAATTAGCTGGCATACAATAAGCCGATAATTCAATTCCAACACTTTCCGCTTTTTCTCGAATTTCGGTAGCTAAAGCTAAATCATCCACAACCGAGTAACCATAAGGAACCAACTCCATATGACTGCCCCCATTATCAGCCACCCACTGAATCGCCTCTAAAATCGTAATATCTCCTGCTTTAATTGCCTTCACTAAACTATACGAACTTAATCCTACTTTCATTTGCTAACACTCTCCCTTTTAAAATGATTAATGCTCTGTTAAATGACAAGCGACTTGATGATCATGATTTACCTCACTTTGCAAAAACGGCTCTTTCTTTTGGCAAATCTCCATTACAAATGGACATCGTGTATGAAAACTACATCCAGTTGGTGGGTTAACCGGACTAGGTAAATCTCCTTTTAAAACGATTCTTTCTTTCTTTGGACCTTTTTTCCCTATGACAGGTACAGCTGATAATAACGCTTTTGTATATGGGTGCTTTGGACTTTCAAACACTTTTTGTTTTGGACCACTTTCAACAATTTTTCCTAAATACATGACCGCGACTTTATCGCTAATATGTTCGACAACACTTAAGTCATGAGAAATAAACAAATAAGCAAGATTAAATTCCTTTTGTAGCTCTTTAAATAAATTCAATATTTGAGATTGAATCGAGACATCCAATGCGGATACAGGCTCATCCGCAATAATTAAATCTGGCTTTAAGATAAGAGCTCTAGCAATGCCAATCCTTTGCCGTTGTCCACCACTAAATTCATGGGGATATTTGTAGGCAGAATATTCATTTAAGCCGACCACTTCTAACATTTCCATAATCATTTTTTCTTTTTCTTTTTTGGATAGATTTAAATGGACATCCAATGGCTCTGCTAAAATATCAAACACTTTCATTCTTGGATTTAATGAAGCATATGGATCTTGAAAAACCATTTGAATACGACGATTAAAAGGTTTGATTTGCTTCTTAGACAGCTTCGAAATTTCCGTTTTCTCTAACCATACTTCCCCACTATCAGGCGTAATTAATTGATTTAACAACCGACCTGTTGTTGATTTCCCACATCCACTTTCTCCTACTAAGCTGTAGGTTTCACCTTTATTTATAGAAAGCGAAACATCCGAAACAGCTCGTAACCTCTCTTTTTTCTTGAAGGGTCCACGCTTCATTTCAAATGACTTAGTTAATGATTCCACTCGTAATAAAACATCCTCCATTAACTCCCCTCCTCATATAACCAGCAGCTACATCGTCTCCTATCAGCCTTCGTTGTTAGTGGTGGCTCTTTTGTCGAACAAATCGACATCACTTGATTACATCTGGGGGCAAAATTACAGCCTTGAGGCATATCTGATGGCTGAGGAACATTGCCTGGTATACTAAATAACGCTTCAACCCGTTGTCCAATTTGTGGAATTGATTGAATCAAACCTTGCGTATATGGATGCTGAGGGTTATTAAAAAGCTCATCAACACTTGCTTCTTCCACAATACGCCCCGCATACATCACAATGACTCGATCACACATTTCAGAGACAACCCCTAAGTCATGAGTAATTAATAAAATCGACATCCCCAAATCCCTTTGAATTTCTTTCATTAGCTCTAAAATTTGGGCTTGAATCGTCACATCAAGTGCGGTGGTCGGTTCATCGGCAATTAAAAGCTCCGGGTAACAAGCTAAGGCAATCGAGATCATTACTCGTTGACGCATACCACCAGAAAGCTGATGCGGGTATTCTTTCATTACATCTTCCGCTCTAGAAATTCCTACTTTTTTCAACATCGAAACCGCATGTTCCCGTGCTTGTTTCTTTCCATATGGCATATGCAAGCGGATGATCTCTTCAATCTGTTCACCAATTTTCATAACCGGATTTAATGATGTCATCGGTTCCTGAAAGATCATCGAAATTTGTTTGCCACGAAGCTTTCTCATTTTTGCTTCATTATAAGTAGAAATCGATTCTCCTTTATATTTAATTTCTCCACTAATAATAGAGCCCGTCGTCCCCTTAAATAACTTTAATATCGAAAGAGACGTGACACTTTTCCCACTTCCACTTTCTCCAACTAGTCCTACTACTTCCCCTTTATTAATATGAAAGCTTAAATCATGTATGACGGTTAAAGGCTGATCATTTTGCACAAATTGAGTTGCCACCTTATCGACTTCCAAAATCTTTTCCATCTTCCTTCCCTCCTTAAGACGATTTCGGGTCAAACACATCCCTTAAACCATCACCCACTAAATTAAAAGCTAGAACCGTTAGGAATAAAATGAGACCAGGAAATAAAACAACATGAGAAGCACTACTAATATAATCACGCCCCATACTAAGCATCGCTCCCCAATCAGGTGTTTCTGGACTTGCCCCTAAACCTAAAAAACTTAAAGTAGCCGCTGCTAAAATGGCATTTCCCATTCGCATCGAACAATAGACCAATAACTCACCAATACTACTTGGCAAAATATGCTTCCAGATGATACGGGCACTTGAAGCACCAATCGATTGAGCCGCTTCGACATATTCGGCTTGTTTCGTCTCCAAAGCAGCCCCACGAACTAAACGAGCAAAACTTGGAATCGAAAAAATAGAAAGAGCAATGACAACATTCGTTAAGCCTGGACCAAGAATCGCAATAATCGCAATCGCTAGAAGAATATCTGGAAATGCAAACATAATATCACTGAGTCTCATAATCAATCGGTCCAATTTCCCGCCAAAATAACCACTAATTAACCCTAAGATCGTTCCAATAACCCCTCCGGCTACAATCGAAATAATGCCGACGCCTAAAGATATTTTGGCCCCCACAATTAACCGACTAAAAATATCGCGACCATACTCATCCGTCCCTGCAATATGCTCTGAAGTTGGACCACTTAGAACATTGCTATAATTTGGCTCATACGGATCATATGGAGCAATCCAAGTGCCGAATAAAGCAACGATGACAAGGAGCAAAATAAATATACCCGCTACAAATGCCACCTTCTGTTTACACCATTTTTTCCAAAATTGCTTGAGCGGCGAAGAACGAGGGGTTTGCCTTATTAATGCGTTTTGGTTATTTTCCAACTCAGTTTGATTCACCAACACCCCTCCTTAGGCCGCATACTTGATTTTTGGATTTAATAAACTATAGAGTAAATCAACAATCAAATTAACCATAATAAAATAGAATGAGAAAAGGAGTAATAACGCTTGAATCGTCGGATAATCTCTAAATCCAATTGAATCAATTAAGAGACGACCCATTCCTGGAAAGTTGAACACCGTTTCCACTACGACAGAGCCACCTAATAAGAAACCAAACTGTAAACCAGAAATCGTGACAACTGGAATGAGTGAATTTCGCAAAGCATGTTTAGGAATAATCGTCGTTTCTTTTAATCCTTTTGAACGTGCCGTCCGAATAAAATCTGATTTCAACGTATCTAATAAGGAAGCCCGAGTAAACCGAGCCACCATCGCCATAATTCCTGCCCCAAGAGCAATTGATGGCAAAACATACCCTTTCCACGAATCCAAACCACCTGTTGGTAACCAGCCTAGCTGTACAGAAAACAATTGAATCAGCAATAGTCCAAGCCAAAAATTAGGTACGGATATCCCCGATACAGCCGTCATCATTCCCACATAATCAGGCCATTTATTTTTAAAGACAGCGGACACCGTTCCAATAATTAACCCAAAGACAAGGGCCCATCCCATACTAGCAATCGTTAAATATAAGGAAGGTAAAAACCTTGCTCCAATCATGGACGAAACATCGTGACCCGTAACTAACGATTGCCCCAAATTCCCTGTTAAAAGGCCAGCCATATAATCAACATACTGCTTCCAAACAGGCTGATCCAAACCAAGATTCTCCCTTATTTGTGCTACTTCTGCTAATGTAGCATCCGGGCCAGCCACTAGTCTGGCTGGGTCGCCCGGAATCAAATGAGTAAAGAAGAAAATTAAAATGGATACAACAAACAGGATTGGAATCGTTTCTAATAATCGTTTACCGATATATGCAAACACCGTCCAATTCGCCTCCCTGTTGAATCATGTTACGGCTTTATTTCAGCTTCACGAACTTCAACCGCTCCTGATGATAAATTATAAATGCCATCCACTTCTGCTCGTTTTCCTCCACTGACAACTCCTTCAGCTAAGAAAATCCACGGTGCATCCGCATAGATTTGTTCTTGAATTTTTTGATAAAGCTCGACTTGTTCGGCTTCATCAGCTGAGGTCCGAGCCTGATTAATCCATTCGGTTACTTCCTCGTTCACATAGTAGGCCGAGTTGGCACCAGATGGAGGAAACATTTGACTTGAAAATAGCGGTCTAATCGCATGATCGGTATCACTTGGAGAAGCCGCCCATGTGACATACCACATGTCCACTTCTGCCTCATCCGGATCCTCTACCCCATAAATTTTTTCCGATAATGTCCCTTCTTCCATCGACATGACTTCTACCTCAATGCCAACCACACTTAATTGCTGTTGAATAAATTGCATTCCGCGCATATTATCCGAAGAAGTATTTCCCCAAATGGTCGTGTTAAAGCCGTCTTCATAACCAGCTTCTGCTAACAGTTCTTTGGCTTTCTCTGGATCATATTCATATAATCCTTGTGGTTCATAATGTTTCGTTTGTTTTGTAATAATCGAATCTAATGGATTACCTAAGCCTGATTTCACGACATTAATAAATGCTTCATTATCGATCGCATGGTTAATCGCTTGTCTAACTTTTGGATCATTAAACGGCTCTTTATTTGTGTTCATCGTGACATAGTTTTGAATCGTTGATGGGGTCAGCTCCACCGTAAAGTCATCTGTACTATCCGCTTCAGCTAAATTTTGTTCCGGATATGGGAAAATAAAATCAGCCTCTCCGGTTTTTAACAAGGCCAACCTTGTCCCATTTTCAGGTGTTGGTCGGTATTCTACTCCAGCTACTTTAGGTAATCCCTCTTCCCAATAATCTTCAAAAGCCTCCACCACTAAGGAACTGCCTTGATCCCAAGAAACAAACTTAAATGGACCTGTACCGATTGGATTTTTCGATATTTCATCATCTGATAGTTTCAAAGACTCCCCACTTATCATTTGTGATGTTGCAAATTTATCCAACATTGAACTGTACGGCTGCGATAAAATAACTTTAATCTCATAGTCATTGACAACAACCGTTTCATCGACAAACTCAAAGCTTCGATTAGCCCGAATTCCATTGTCTTGATTAGCCATCCGATCAATATTCGCCTTTGCTACTTCAGCATTAAATGGTGTTCCATCATGAAATGTCACCCCTTCACGAAGCTGGAACGTATATTCCAACCCAGAGTCACTGATTTCATAATCTTCAGCTAGTACAGTAATAATATTTCCGTCCTTATCCAACCCAAGTAATCCTTCAAACATCGAACGCTGGGCCGTTCTTGAATTAGCATCTCCTGTATTTTGAGGATCCATCGACAAGAAATTTTGTGCAACTGCAATTACAATTGACCGCTCAGATTGAGTCGTCGTCACGTCATTAGAGCCTTCACCTACATTCTCCGAGTCACTCGCCGTATCATCCGCTCCCCCACATGCCACTAAAACGATACATACAAACAGAAATAGTAAAGAAAGCACCTTACTCTTCATTAAATTTCCCCCTTTGATTTGGATAAATGGACTGATGGACTGACGCTTAGCTGCGTTAATTATTAACACCACTGAAAAAAATATTTAAATGCCAACCACTAATTTTTAAAAAACACCCCCAAAAAGTAATAATAATTACAATATATTCAGAATTAACAGATAAGTCAAGCTCTTATTTTTAACATCAGTTTAAAATATTGGCGACAAAAGTTGACAAGTGACCGGTACCTGTGCTCTTGTGTGCTTGGGGCGCTTTTGATTTCCTTTGCGGCTTTGATTCGATTGCTTTGGGAATCATTGACGGCTTTTGATTCCCTTTGCAGCTTTTATTAATGTTCATTTGACTTCATTGGGAGGCTTTGATTCCCTTTATGCCTCTTTTTCGCTCACCATCGGATTCATTGCGTCATTCGCTAGGTGACACAAGCACCTAGCGAATCTACACCATTCCAATTAACGTATAAGAAATACTAACAATATGATGATTCAGCATGATCAATTCATTCATAATATCTACATAAACAGAACTAAGTCGACTGCTCTGATTACTGCCACTATTAAAATGTTGGAACCGTAAGTCTTTTTCTTTACGTAAGATGATTGGATTACGATTAATGACTTCTATCGCTTTCTCCCTATCATTTTCATCAAATGCGTTTATGACCATATGATAGTTCGTTGATACTTCTTCAAATAAATGAGAGATCCCCTTTGCTTCCCATTCTTTTAAATTCGTTTGGGCACCTTCAAGCTTCGTAGTCGTCAGAGCAATATGTTGCAATGAATCCGAAATTCCTTCTAAATGATTGTTAATATAAAGATACTTTAAGCTTTCTTCCGACTCTTCATCGGTAAGGTCTTTTTGAGTTATTTTTTGCAAGTAATGATAAATACTTTTATATATTTCATCTATATTATCCTCATATCGAATTACAGCTTGACGATGCACAGGGTTGTGGGCATCAAGTAAATCATCAAAATGGTGGAGCATATGTTCATCAATCAACTTCGCCATATTCCCTAATTCCTTCCTTGTTTGAATAAGAGCAATCGTTGGAACTTCAAGACTCTCATTCTCCAAGTACTTAATATGCTTCGTTACTTTTTCTTTGTACGGCAACAAAAGGACCATCCAATCGGCAAATTTATTACAAAATGGCAATAAAACAAGTAAATTTACGATATTAAAAATGGTATGAGCATTGGCGATTTGACGTTCAATTCCTCCCCCAACTGCCTCAAGTCCATAAACAAACAGTTGCGTAAACGGCAAAAATAGTAAAACACCAATTATTTTAAAAAATCGCATGGGCAACAGCCGTTCTTTGAGCATCCTTTGATGAACTAATACTCGATATGAGCGCTGTTACGACCGTTCCGACATTCGCCCCATACACAATAGCGATAGAAGCTTCAATGGTCAGTGAACCACTTGCGGCTAATGTCATCGCAATCGCAATGGCCGCTGCACTATTTTGAATGATTGCTGTAAAAATTAAGGCAATTAAAACCGTCAAAAGAAGATTATCAGTTAAATAGATAAAAGCATTTGTCAATTCTGGATTATGCTGAATCGGCAGCATCGCATCGGTTATAATCGCCATTCCAAAAAAAACAAAGCCAAAACCTAACACAATACTTCCTATTGATTTCATCTGCTGTTTACTTAATAAAAAAATACACACACCGAGTGCGATAAATAAAAGAGCATAATCCGTTATTTTAAAAGCAATTAATTGCACCGTTATGGTCGTTCCGATTGCCGAGCCTAACATAAGACCCATCGCTTGCCTTAACGTTAACAAGCCTGCGTTAACAAAACCAACGACCATAACAGTAGCCGCACTAGACGACTGTAGAACAGCGGCTAGCGTTATACCTGCAAGCGAACCGAAGAATTGGTTCTTCGTCACTTTACTCAAAAAATTCTTCAAGTGATGGGATGCTGATTTTTTCAAACCTTCACTCGCAATATACATCCCATATAAAAAAATTCCAATCCCACCTAACACCCCTATAACCATTGGCCAAATCATACAAACCCCTCCTCTCAAAATCATTTCTCTAATAATGGATAAACAATATTGAACCCGCTTTCATTTTCCATTAATTTAAGAGAGCACTTTTCTTAGAAAGCCATTTGAATAGGATAGGGATGTCAGGCAGAAATTGTTCATTTCAAAATAGACTTATTATTTATACTCCCACATATATTCTTTGGAATATCTTTAATACTATCTAGAATAAAAGTCGGTTTATCGAGCGACTTTTCTGCCATATCCTTCGTTGTAATCCCAGTTAAAACGAGGATACTTGAAATCCCTACATCATTTGCCATTTTGATATCTGTTTCTAAACGATCCCCTACCATATAACAATTTGACTTTTCAAGACCGAGTTTTTTTAAGGCTGCATCGGCCATCAAAGTCGATGGTTTACCAACAACCAAGTCAATCTTTTGACCAGTCGCTCCTTCGATTGCCCCGATCATCGCTCCACAATCGGGTATCTCTCCACCTTCAATTGGACAAGTTCTATCTGGATTTGTGGCAATAATTTTTGCTCCATTACGCCATGCCTGATATGCTGAATTTAGCTTATCGTACGAAAAGGAGCGATCCCATGATAAAACAACATAGCTTGCCTTTAGAGGATTGTTTGTAATAGGAATGGAGAGAGCTTTTAGTTCGGCAAATAAAGGGGTCTCACCAATAACCAAAACACGCTCATCCTCACCTAAATTCGCTTTAAGATAATTGGCCATAATGTAATTAGAATTTAAGACCTCGTCTAAAGTTGTCACAATCCCCATCTTCCAAAGCTTTTCAACATAGGAATGCCTTGAAGCAATAGGCTTATTCGATAAAAATAAAACACGATCTCCCTTCTCCTTCAATTCACTAATCGTTTGAGCCGAACCTTCTATCGCCTTTTCCCCTAAATAAACCGTTCCATCTAAATCAAAGATAAATCCCCTTGTCATCCAAACACCCTCCAAACACCCTCCAAACATAAATGATATTCCCAACAAAAATGTCGAAATCCCTCGAGTAGTAAAACATTTATACTTCAATTAAAAAATTTATCATTCAATCAAGTACGTCACTTTTTCTATTTGGCGAGTGACATTGACAACATGGTCCGCACTCCGCTCTAAATAGCGAGTGACTAACAATAAATTAGCTAAAGATTCAATTTGCTCGGTGTTACGTCTCATTTCAGATACAATATATAAGTGGATTTGATGAAAATAGTTATCAACAATATCATCTTGTTCAGCAATTTCCTTTGCTTGGCTGAGGTTTTTATTTTGGACTACCTCCATACTGCCTTTGAGCATCGAGCATGTGAGACGACACATTTCCTTCAATTCCATATATAATTGAGAATCGGCTCGTATACTCGTGTCTTTTCCTAAATCCGCAATGTTGACCGCTTGATCTCCAATCCGTTCATATTCTCTAGAAATTCTATTCATCGTTGTTAACGCTTGCAGTTCTTTAGGCAACGGAGGTTGTATCATTAATAACTCCAAAATCGAAGAATGAATTTTATAATCGAAATCGTCAACCTTTAAATCCAATTCCAAGACTTTATGACTCTTCTCCTCCTTTTTCGATACTAAAGAATCAACCGCTAGCTCTAACTCCCTTCTCGTTAGCTCCGCCATTCTAATAATCTTCTTTTCTACCTTATGGATGGCATGAGTAAATGTTTGTAAATTATCCCTCATCTAAAAACCTCCTCATGTTCGACAAGTTTTCGACAGATGCTGTCACCTGTCAAAAAAAGCCCACAACAAAGTCACTTCTATATGACTTGTTGTAGGCTTCTCATCAGATCTCCGGCCCTATATTAAGTTATATTCACAAGATCGAAATTATATTTCTAAGTCCCAAAGTTCTGTATTCCCTCCAGAAACAGCTAATGAGCCTGCTTCTAGTGCTCTCATCACTTCTTCTTTGTCTGAAATTAATCCACCTGCGATAATAGGAAGATCTGAGCGTTCCGTCAAATCCTCAATCACCTTTGGAATCACACCTGGTAACACCTCAATCGCATCAGGTCTACTCGCAGCTATCATGGACATCGATTTATTAATAGCACTACTGTCAATTAAAAAAGTACGCTGTATCGATAAGAGCCCTTCTGCTCGAGCAATTTTAATTAATTGATTTTTAGTGGTGATAATCCCATGTGGTTTGATTCTTCTCGCTAAATATTGAATACCATCTTTATTGCTAGCTAGACCTCCATTGAACTACTCCCGCTTATCGACCTTGCGGTCTGATTGAAGTGGGAGATTCTTGGGAACAGAGCATACTTGCCAGCGGATTTCTTTGCCAACAGAGGTTTCTCTTATAGACCAAGCTATCCCCGTCGATTCCTACGGTTCTATATATTGTTTAAGCCAAGTCGAGGGTTCTTACCCCTTCGGCTAGAATGTTTTTGCTGGCATTGATATCTCGATCGTGATGTTTATGGCAAATAGGACACGTCCAATCCCTTATTTCAAGAGATTTCTTGCCCTCTTGATGTCCACATTCGGAACAGATTTGACTAGATGGAAACCACCTGCTTATTTTCACAATGGTTTTCCCGTACCATTTCGCTTTGTATTCTAATTTTGATACAAAGGCAGACCAGGATACATCCGAGATCGATTTGGCTAATTTATGATTGCGTAACATTCCTTTGGTGTTCAAATCTTCGATACAGATCACATCGTGGTTTTTGATGATGTCTGTACTTAGTTTGTGAAGGAAATCGTCACGTTGGTTCCTGACTCTTTCGTACAATCTAGCCACTTTGCGTTTTTGCTTCTGATAGTTTTGGGCATCAAATAGATGAATACCCTTATTTTTGGCCTGTAACGCACGTCTTGAAAGTTTTCGCTGTTCACGTCTTAATTTCTTTTCCATTTTGGCTGTGAACGTATGATTGTCCACCTTGTGACCATCCGAAAAAACCGCAAAGTCCGTGATGCCTAAATCTATACCAATAGATGAATCCGTTTTCTTCAAGGGCTGTACGTCTGTTTCGACTAGAATGGATACAAAGAACTTTCCGCTTGGATTTCGTCTGACTGTAGCGTTTAGAATACGCCCTTCAACCTCACGACTTTTAGCGAACTTCACTAGCCCAAGTTTAGGCAACTTGATTTTGTTGTCTACTATGGCAATGTTGCTATTTGTTTCTTTCGTGGTGTAGGATTGTACCTGATTCTTTTTTGATTTGAAGCGTGGCACTTTATTTTGTTTCTTGAAGAATCGAGTATAGGAATCAGCAAGGTTTTTTCAGGGAGGATTGAAGGGCAATGCTATCCACTTCTTTTAGCCATACGAATTCCTTTTTTAGTTGCGTTAATTGGGCCGAACAAGAAGAATACGTTAACCCTTTGCCTGTTTCTTTGTATGTATCGTTCCATTTCCCTAAAAAGCGATTGAATACGAAACGAGAACAGCCGATGGTTTTGGCAATCAGGGTTTCTTGTTCTTTGGTTGGGTAAAGACGAAATTTGTACGCTTTGTTGATGAGCATTGTTTTCACCTCAGATAGGAATGTATGTTCTTATTATACCCTAACAAGAATCTCTTTGGCTACCGCCAACCGACATTCATCTCCCCCTTATCGTTGGGCTTCTCCCTTCACACGATTGAAGATGGAGTCTTCTGTCGGGAAGTGATAAAATTACTCACACCCACTAGTTTCATTACTTATCCTTGTTTATTCGCACCATAATTTCTGCAATTCTAGAATTTCATTACCTATTCCGATTAATTCGCACCCTAATTCAGGAAATTCCACTTTTTCATTACTTATCCTAGCTTTTTCGTACCCTAATTTCTGCTAATCTCGAATTTCATTACCTATTCCGATTAATTCGCACCCTAATTCAGGAAATTCCACTTTTTCATTACTTATCACCGGTTTTTCGCAACCTAATCCTCCCAATCTCAAAGTTTCATTACTTATCATCAGTTTTTCGTACCCTAATTTCTGCTAATCTCGATTTTCATTACCTATCATTAGTTTTTCGTACCCTAATCCTCCCAATCTCAAAGTTTCATTACTTATCCTAGCTTTTTAATAATTCCAAGTACCTGCCCCCATCCTAGATCGTCAAAAAAGCACCCTCAAGCTGAGGATGCTTTTCGTTTAATTTTTAGTTTTATCACTAAGGTTTCGAACTTTAAGCTCTTCTTCTAGTGCGAACGCTCATTGCTAGTGCACCTATTAATAAGAGCGTCACACCTAGTGCTATTAGATTATAAGTGTTCGTGGCTGTGTCAGGTAATTTTTTATCTGAACCTGATCCAGAAACGTCTTTACCTGTTTCTTTATCCTTCACATTAGAATCTTTATCTTTTGGAGCTTCTTTCGTTGGAGATTCAGTTTTCGGATCTTCTTTGACTGGATCTTCCTTATCCGGATCTTCCTTACTTGGATCTTCTTTCACTGGATCTTCTTTATCCGGATCTTCTGTTACCGGATCTTCTTCTACTTCCTTAATATTGTTAATCGTAATAGATTGAACGACTTCAAAACCTAAAGCGTCTTTCAAGTAAACAGTGTAGGTTCCATTCTCTGTTACTTGGAATGCTTTTGTTTCTAAGTCAATGTCTTGACCTGCTTCGGCAAAGTCTGAAACGGTAAGTTCACCTGATAACCATTTTAATGCTTCGACATCAGCGTCTGTTTCTACCGTTACCGTGATTGGTCCTTCTGTTGGTTCAACAGTAGATGGAATTAATGTTAGCTCTGGCTCTACTGCTGGTTCTGTAATATTGTCTACTTCAATCACTTGAACGGCTTCAACGTCAGCACTGTTTTTCACATAGACTGTGTATGTTCCATTTTCACTTACTTCGAAGGATTTCTCAGCTAGATCAATGGTATGGCCAGCCTCTGCAAAATCTGCCACTTCTTTTTCACCTTGTAACCATTTCATCGCGACAAGATCGAGTTCACTATCAGTATCAACCGTAATCGTAATCGGTCCTTCTGTTGGGTCTGTTGTTGAAGGAGTTAACGTCACTTCTACAGGTGCCAAATTAGGATCGATAATGTTCGTAATCGTAATCGTTTGGACTTCTTCTACGTCTAAGTCATTTTTTACATAGACGGTATACGTCCCATTTTCAGTTACATCAAACGACTTCGCATCTAAGTCGACTTCATTTCCTGCTTCTGCAAAGTCCAGCACTTCTTTTTCACCTTGAAGCCATTTAATTGAAACTAATTCTGCTTCTGTGTTTGTATCAACCGTAATCGTTACGGGACCTTCTGTCAGTTCCTTTGTCGAAGCGGTTAAATCAATTGAAAAGCTCTCTTGATTTGGCTCTGTAATATTTTCGACCGTAATCGTTTGAACCGCTTGAACTCCTAAGCTGTTTTCTACAAAAACTGTGTAAGTTCCGTTTGCCGTCACTTCGAATGAACTCTCCTCAAGAGAAATGTTCTCTCCTTCATGAGCAAAATCTTCAACGGTTTTCTCACCTAATAACCATTTCATGGCGACTAATTCAGCCGTACTGTCAGTTTCAACAGTTACCGTTAATGGTCCTTCTGTTGGTTCAACAGTAGATGGTGTTAACGTGACAGCTACCGGCTCTTGTGCCTCCGTAATATTGTCAACGACTATTACTTTGACCGCTTCTACCTCTTGCTCATTTTTAGCATAAACCGTATAAGCTCCATTTTCGCTTACTTCAAACGATTTTGCGTCAAAATCAATGGCATTTCCAGCTTCTGCAAAATCTCCCGCTGTCTTTTCACCTTGCAACCATTTTAATTCTGTCAAATCGACTACACTATCGGTTTCAATTGAAATCGTCACGGGACCTTCTGTTGGTTCTGTAGTTGAAGGAGTTAAGGTAACCGTAAAGTCCTCTACCACTTCTTCCTCTTCTTCTTTTACATTAAAAGTGATGATTTCTTCGGTACTATTTTCACCAGCATCATAAACCGTTAACGTTAATTGTTTTTCACCTGGTGTTAAATCGGTAAGTGGAATCGCAAATGTACCATCTCGTTCTAAAGCAAGCGTTCCGTTCCCTTCATCATTTCCGGCTCCATCTGCTAATTCGTAAGTCACCGTTATCATGTCATTCACGTCATAAGGGATGCCATGCATGCCCCAATCAATGTTATTTCCGAAATCAACAAACTTATCCAAAACCGTACCTGTTAGCTCATATTCCGTTCCTTCGATTTCTTCGTCGACCGTATCAAAGACAACTTCAGGTGAAGAGGCTTTGACAAATAAGGGGCCATCCCACGCTAATAGATCTGGTGCTCCCGATGAATACTGATTGAAATCAACTGTATAGACTCCATCTGGAATTGGTTTTAACTCTTCATCTTCCCAGTCATAGAATGTCCCATTAATCGGAAGTGTCCATGCCCCAGCTGAAATATTTCCACTCGCTAAGTAACCAATATACCCATCACCATATGGACCACCTTGAGGGTTTGCTAAATCCCATACTTCAATAATCATGGCTGGGTGCTCATTGTACAGTTCAAATTCAAGAGAGGTCGTATCTCGTTTCCCATCTCCATTTGGTGAAATCACATCATCTACTAGCTCATAATAAGCGATACCTGTTGGGCCTTGTTCTGTAGAAAATTCTGCTGCAAATGGAAGAAGTAACTCAGTTGTGTCACTTTTTAAGTGAATATAGCCGAGAAGTTCATTGCCTGCAGCTCCTTCTCCACTTGGAACGTTTAACGTAACCGTAAGCAAATGCTCATCCGATAAAGTAAAGGAATTGGCATCGACCGTTACGTTCGCTCCAGCCATATCGCCTGTCCCATTTTTTGTCACTTCAACAGATACATCAAATTCACTCTCTGTACTTACTAAATTTTTGACATAAATTTCTCTCGTGACGGTTCTTTCATTTTCAGGGTCTGGTTCCACTTTTCCAAATGTGACTGTCCCCTTAATGTTATCGTGTTCTTCATCTTGAAATTCAGTCGTCCCTAGGGAATAAGCCAAAGCATTCGTAGTGGCTGCTTTTACCGGTTGAACGAGACCTGGCCCTTGGGCGAAGACATCAAATCTAGTTGTATCTAATTGTTTTGCCGTATTCGAAATAGCTACCTTAATATCAAAAGGCGTCCAATCTGGATTTTTCTGTTTCAATAAGGCGGCAATCGCTGCTACGTGCGGGGTAGCCATACTCGTACCCGTTGCTCGGTTGTAAGCATTCGTATAATCAGCTTCCGGATAATCTCTTTCGTATGCAGGGATAGCCGACATAATATTCGTTCCAGGAGCTACAACATCTGGTTTAATGTCAAAATCAGGTGTTGAAGGTCCACGAGAACTAGACGAATTAATCTCATCTCCTGATGTTGTACTCTCTGTATAAGAACCAAAAGTGACGGTTCCTGTTTGCGAGTCCGTTTCAGTAATTGCCTCCCTTAAGGCCTTTCCTTCAGCTGTCGACATATCAAACGTAGGGATAAACTCCAATGAAGTACTTAAAAAAGCGCGTACTGGACCTTCTCCCTCTATATTGTTATGAATAAGCGCTGCCACTGCACCGGCTTCTTTAGCTGCTGCAATTTTCTCTACAAACGGAATCTCTCCACGAGAAATAAGGGCGACTTTCCCTTCTACATCTTTTCCTTCAAAATCAGCTGCATTACCGATGCCATCAATAGCGACGACCTCGTAAGTTCCTGTTAATGAATCTCTTGGATCATCACCATATGTCCAACCAAACATAGGCAGTTCACTCGTTTGGCTGTAATCTCCAGCTCCAACGGTTACTTCACCTTGTAATAATGTTTCTGGAACAGTTGAATTTCCAACCGATATTGCAAAAGCCGCAGAGGCTGGGCTGCCGATTGTTCCACGATTTGGACCGCTGTTTCCTGTTGCAACGACCGCTGTCACACCAGCTAAAGCCGCATTGTTAACGGCAATCGACCCTGGTGCCGTTTGACTACTATCAGCACCACCTAATGATAGATTGATAATATCCATTCCTTCTTCTACTGATTTATCAATCGCTGCGATAATACCAGAAGTGGCACCACTTCCATATGCCCCTAACACACGGTAAGCATATAGTTCAATTTTAGGAGCAATTCCCGTAATCCCGTAACTATTATTCCCTTGAGCCGCAATCGTACCAGCTACATGGGTCCCGTGAGAAGTATAAAAAGAACCACCATTCGAGTTATACTCTGGTCGATGATCAGGACGATCTAATGGTGATGTCTCATAAGGATCATCATCTGCTCTTTCACGGGCATAATCATTACCTGTATGTGGGACAAAATTATAACCACCTTTATAAACACCCTCAAATTCTGGGTGATGGTAGTCGATTCCGGTATCAAGCACGGCTACTTTTACACCTTGCCCTTCATACCCCATATCCCAAAGCGTTGGTACTTCTAAATGAGGAGTACTATCACTCATCTGTGCCTCTACTGTTTCATCTCCACCTATCACTTCTAATGCGTGCACTTCATAATCAGGCTGTACACTTACGACGCCCTCAGCTTCTAAAAGAGTTTCTAATTCATCCGCCTTCACCTTCATGGACATCCCATTAAAAGTCTGGTTATATGTAAACTCTTTTTTATAGTCTACTTTCTTTTTGGCTAATTCTTTTTCAAATGAATCCTGTTGAGCTTCCACTTTATTCTTAACACTTGCAGATTGAGCAACTGTGAAGACTTCTCCTTCAACTTCTTTTTTTCCCTGCTCTAGTGCGACTGGAGGCTCCGATAATTGAACAATAACCGCAACTTCCTTGTCCCCACTTAAGTCCTTTAGTTCAGGGTGTAACTTAGGTACCTGTGCAAGTATATCTTCCTGCTCAGCAATCATTTCTTTCATCTGCAAAATGCTTTCGTCAACACCTACAAATTCCCGAGCATCTCGATCAACATTTGCTGATACTATAATAGGGTTTAAAACCGTTAATAATAGAGTAAAGATTAAAAAACTACTAAATAGTTTACTAAACTTCTTTTTCGACAAAACTCTTCCCCCTCTTAAATATAAACTAATGACAAATACTGCTAGTTTTATGCTTTTTCCGACCCCTCCCCTATTTTTATACATTGGTAAAAAATAGAACAATCACATGGTATCATATGGATAATACATGAGTAAATATTTTTTCAGAATACTTATAACCTTTTGATTAAAAAGAAAATAGATACTATTTACCTATTTTCCAATAATAAAGTGACTTACTAATGAAAGCAGTCAAAGCAGCTTACATAAGAGAATACTATAAAGAACTAGGTTGATAGACTTAGTTCTAGACCGGTGCCTGTCACCTCTCGATTTATGTCGAATAATGATCAATTTTAGAGCCACTATGTGAAATTTTGTGAGTTTCTTGTTATTTATGTAAATTTTCATTTGATGATTGGTACTCATATGGTTTTTATTCTAGACTGTGGTAAACCATACTTTCATTTAACTAGCTCGACTTTTTTATTACTTATATCCTATTTTTCGCACCTTAATTTGGCCATTTCGACTTTTTATTACCTATCTCCATTTATTCGCACCTTAATTTGGGTAGAGCGACATTCTTATTACTTATCTCCTATTTTTTGCACCGTAATTTGGGTAGAGCGACATTTTTATTACTTATCTCCTGTTTTTCGCACCTTAATTTGGCTAGGGCGAATTCTTCATTCCTTATCCTCCGTTTTTCGTACCGTATTTTCGACAGCGCAAATTTTTCATTTCTTATCCTCCGTTTTTCGCACCATATTTGGGCCAGGGAGCCTTTTTCATTCCTTATCCTCCGTTTTTCGTACCGTAATTTGGCTAGGGAGAATTTTTCATTCCTTATCCTCCGTTTTTCGTACCCTATTTTCACCAGGGAGAATTTTCATTCCTTATCCTCCATTTTTCGCACCTTAATTTCCTCAGGGCCACTTTTTCATTACCAATCCCGCTCATCAACACTCTTCACAGCAAAAAAAGTTCGACAAGTGCCTGTGCTCACTTGTCGAACTTGAACTTGTCGAACTTAAATTACCTTTCGGCTGATTCGATAATTTGCTCGAGTACTTTTTGATTTTGGTAACCATCATAAAATGTCGGTGTTCCTTCTTGTTGATTGCCCTTTACTAAATCGAGAAAATCCTGCCATTGCTGTTTTCGATATAGTTCAGGAACTTTCTTCGTTCGAAAGGAGGGGCTTACTTCATTCTCTTCTTTAATACAAAGCTCGATCTCATCAGGACGTTCACAGTTAATATGAATCGTCCCATAATCACCGTATATCATGACCTCATGTTGGTTCCCCGAGCCAATCGCATTTCTCGATGTTACAAAATTACCTAAAACATTATTTTCTAGTATGGCTTGAAAACTCGCATAATCATCGACATCCACTTTTTTCATTTCTCCACTGATTGGGTCTCTTCTTTCATGAATAAAGGTTCCCATTAATGCCGACACAGAACGAAATTCGCCAATTAAAAATCTAGCACTATCAATCATATGAGCCCCTAGATCCCCTAATGCCCCCGTCCCTGAACTCGCTTTATTAAAGCGCCAAGCATAGGGACTTTCAAATAGGGCGGCTCCACCAGACTGTAAATAACGAATATCCACATGACGAATCGTTCCAATTTTATTTTCTTTTATTAAATTTCTCGCATAACGAAAAGAGGGAATATAACGGTAACTAAAACCGACCATACACGGGATTGGTTGCTTTTCATATAAAACCGCTAATTTCTCTGCTTCTTCAAAGTTTAAAGTAAAGGGCTTTTCTGTCATAAGTGGTTTTTGATAGCGAATACATAATTCAATAACTTTCGCATGCAAGTTATTTGGCACTACCGAGACAATTGCCTCGACATCTGGATTGGCAATTAAGTCTTCAATCTCTTGAAATCTCTTCTCTGAACCAATTCTCTCTAGTTCCCCAACTTTATTTAACTGTTCTTGGTTCACATCACAAATAGCAACCAGTTGGAGCTCGTCTATTTCGGAAATAAAATGACGATGTGCATTTGACATGCCTCCAAGACCAATTAACCCAACTTTTATGACATCATTCTTCTTCATAACTCTTCCTCCTGTCGACAAATTTCGGGTGGTGCCTGTCACCTGTCTAAACATATTTCGACAAGTGACAGGCACCTCTCCTAACCCCACTCTACTTCTGCGCTTTTCTGTATTCTCCGGGTGCCATGTTTTCTAATTTTTTGAATGAGCGTGTAAAGCTATTAGCATTAATATATCCAACCTGTTCGGCAACCAATTTAATCGGGTCCTTCCCTTCAACCAACAGCTGCTTTGCCTTATTGATTCGAAGTCTTTCTAAATAAGCCGCAAAGTTCTCTCCCGTCTTCTTTTTGAAAAAGTGGCTGAAATTGGAGTAGGATAAGTTGAACTCATCAGCAAGTCTCTGCATGGAAATGCTCGCTTCCATATAATACTGATCCAAATAATGAAGCACTTCTTTTATATCTACTGAACCTTTAATAGGATCACTTTTTTGCAACTCGCTCGAAAGCTTCTGCCCCATTTTTCTGAGCTTTTCCTCAAGTGGTTCAACGTTTAATTCCTTTTCAGACATCGCATAGCAATATTCTTCTTTGACTCCAAATTTGTTTAATTCTTTCGCCAATACATTATAAGTATTAATAAAGATAACTTTTAAAATAAAAATACTACTAACCTTTGTGCTCATTAAATCGATAAGCTTATTTAACTGGGCTTTAAACTGATCTTCATCTCGGCGAGTAATACTCAATTCAATGACTTGGATAATATCAAACAGCTGACTCAGTACATTGGAACTTTTGACATCGATATGATCGTAGCCCACTACTTTTAAATCCTTGTTTAATATAGCCGACTCTAATGCTGCTAAACTATGAATATAGCTATTATTCAGGAGCTCAACCTCTTCAATTGTTCCAATCCCAACTCGAATATTTTCTTCCACTTCATGTAATTTATAATGATAAGGTTTAATCCGTTCCTCTTCATCAAAGGACAAAATCAGGATAAAATCTTCATGCCTCATTCCCTTAACCATATAACTAAATGTATGGTCTAACTCGCTATTTAAATCCATCATACTTTTCAAAAGTGCTAATAACGAAATAATATTACGGTCTTCTGCATAAAAAGTGACACAACACACCTTTTTCCTCAACTGAATATTGTGATCAAGTGCTTGCTGAATCATCTCGTCATCCTTAGGCAAGGTTCCATTCAAACACTGGATCAAAAAATATTCTTTTGAAATGTTCTTATTCAACATCACTTTGCTGACTAACTCTAAGTTCTCTTTATGCAAACTATCAAAAGCATAAGAAACGATTTCAAATTCATTTAATTCCTTAGAAGGCATAGATTGAACCGATGCTAGAGCCTTTTGGCGTAACTTACGAATAGGAGCATAATTGGTACGCATAAACAGAAAGATTAAAATAGCTTCGACTGTTAGAATTAATAAAACAAGCAAAAAAGTAACCGTTTTCAATTGATTGATTTTATATAAAATACTTTCTAATGGAGTCAAACTTATAAACTTTAAACCATATAATCTCGATTCTTGAAAATTGACCAAATAATGCTCACCAGAGATGGTCACACGCTCAATCAAGTGATTCGTATCTGCTAATATTTTGATAAAATCATTTTCGGTAAATTCGATTTCACTATTAGACATGGCTAGTAGATCATCATTTTTTCCAAACACAAAAAAATCGGGTTGAATATCTTCCTTCCCTTTCTGATTGAGGAAAAACTTCTGTTCAGGAATAACCAACATCAGAACTGCATATGAGTAGAGGTTTTGATACGGAACCGGCATCATAATCGTCACCGCATCGTAGGAACTATTAAATCTCCCTCCGACATTCACTTGTTCTGCTGGTCGAATGACAATTTCATTGATTTCATTCAATTCCCGCAACATCTCTTCTTTATCCCAGTCTGAATAATAGTAGGTACTCTGTCGTTCACTAAATTCTTCCTTACTATAGCTTCCAGGAAAAGAATAGAACATTCCCGATTCCTTACTATATAAAAGCGTCTTTTCAGCAAATGAATTATAACCAAACATTTTTTCCATCTCTTGCATAATATGATACGTATTAAAACTATTAGCTTCAGAAAATAATTGGCTATTTAAGTGATTATTTTTATGAATCGCATCCGGGTAATTCCAAAAAATCTCCATCTGTCTATCGATGTTGCTAACGGTTTGTGAGAGCATAGCATTCGAATTATCAATAGCAGTCTCTTGAATAATAGTAGAAGTTTGGGGATAAAAGTAAAACAATAAAAAAAGGATAGGCAATAAAAAGACAACAATATAAGAAACAAGATACTTTAAAAGGCCCTTTTGATTTTTATACCTTTTCCATAGTTCCAAATATACCCCCTCTTTCTACTTTGCACACACAGCATTTATTTAACAGATTAATACGTTCATTTTACTATATTTATAAGCGAGAAAACTCTTTCATTTCGCTAAAAATTGAGCGCTATTTTAAAAGGAGCTACTCCATAAGGTCATCAGCATAACCTTATGGGAGCCCCTTATTTCTTGACTGTTAATATTGGCTGTCGAGAGCGTTTTGATAGATTTCTTTATATCTAGTTAATCCCATATTATTTAGGTTTTCTAGATAGTTATCCCATTCAGCTTCAATTCCACCAGCACTAATCCACTCCGCCCACTTACTAGAGATTAAATTATCTAGATCGGTTCGAATGATACTTAATTCATTATCATCTTCTTTTGTAAACTTTAATGGAGGTAGGACATTGTCTCCATCTGGATAATAGGAAGTTAAAATTTGATCCTGTTCCATTCTTTCCGCAACGGTTGGTGGTGCGGCAATTCTTTCATCTAATTCATCTGGAACATACATTAATCCATGATCAACAAGAGCATTGGTCCATTTCCACTCGTCCTCACTCGTACCTTCAGGAGGGGCAAGAACTGTGTATTGATTATCATTTTGTTCTACACCAATTCCAAAAGAACCATAGTATCCTTGGGCAGACGCTTCTTCGGAATAAAAGCCATCTAACCATTTAATCGCTGCTTCTGGGTTTTCTGCACTTGCTGTGATGACCGCTTTGTTGGTTTGTGTTTTCATTCCTAAAGGATCTGCTGGCCATAATGGTGCCAAGCCTGCTTCTGCTGCAAAAGGGGCGACCACTTCATATTGCTCACTCCAGTTCCCTACACGCTGCTCAAACGACCAGCCAATTGTAAAACCAACTGTGGCTGCTTCGGTATTCTGTGAACGCGAGAAAAACTGAGCCCAATCTTGGGTGAAAACCTCTTGATTCACCAATCCTTCAGAGTAGAGTTTATGCAGAAACGTCACAAGCTCTTTGTAATCTTCTGTTTCCGGTAAAAAGACATGTTCGCCATCTTTAACGGTATTATACCAATCTGTATGTGCAGCATAATTACCAAATGCACCGATTAATGCCATCGCACTATAAGGTCCTTGGTCTGGTGCCCAGTCAAAAGGAATTTCATCGGCTTTTCCATTTCCATTAGGATCGTCTTCTTTAAACGCTTTCAATACTTCATAAAATTCATCAAAAGTCGTTGGTGCCTCAAGTCCAAGGTTATCCAACCATTCTTGATTCATCATCGGTATGACACTACTTGATGGGCGATGCGGAAGAACAGCGGGCAATCCATAAATTTCTCCATCTATCGTTGTCGCTAGCTCCTTCACTTCTGGCATCTCTTCAAACATCCTTTTAATATTAGGAGCATGTTCTTCGATTAGATCACCGAGAGGAAGGAACTGACTGTTAAAAGTCGCGATATCATCATTTCCAATTGCACTTATAAACACATCAGGCAAATTTCCACTAGCAAGAATCGGGTTCTTCTGCTCATCCCAACCACTTCTAACTTCTGTCCATTCAATCTCCACTCCAGCCTGCTCCGAAATATCCGTGATATAAGGAATTTCATCCATATTCTTCGTTAACGAATTAAGGACGGCCAAAACTTCTAGCTTCGTTTTTTCATCAGAAGTTGTTCCACCTTCTGTATTCCCCTCTGTAGAAGATGGACTGCATCCCGCAATCAAAGCACTTGTCATTACAGCCGCTAACATTGTTGTGAGCATTTTCTTAGATTTTTTCATTAAAACAATCCTCTCTTTTATGTTTTTTATATATGCTTCCTTGCCAACATTTCATTAGTCTTTTAAAGAGCCAATCATGACGCCTTTTTCAAAATACTTCTGAACAAACGGGAATAACGCAATAATTGGCACAGAGGAAACGACAATAACCCCGTATTTAATTAAATCTCCTTTTTGCTGTGCGGTCACATCGCCTGTACTCATCATCGCTCCCCCAGAACCACTACTAAATGTCTGATTCATGACAAGGATATCTCTTAACACTAATTGTAATGGATACAACTTCGAATCATTTAAATAAATCAACGCTTTCATATATTCATTCCAATACCCAACAGCATAATAGAGCATCATCACAGCCAAAAGGGCTTTAGAAAGCGGAATAGCAATTCGAATAAAAAACTGAAAATCGGAACAGCCATCGAGTTTTGCTGACTCTAATAACTCTTTTGGAATACTTGTTTGAAAGAACACCCTTGTTATGACTAGATTAAAGACATTAACAGAAAAGGGAATTAACATCACCCAAATCGTATTCGTTAAACCAAACTGCTGAACGGTTAAGTACGTTGGAATTAACCCCCCACTAAAAAACATCGTAAATACAAAGAATATCATTAAATATTTCCTTGGTTTAAAATCCGCTCTTGAAAGGGCATACCCTGCTGGAATCGTAAAAAGTAAACTAAATAACGTTCCACCAATTGTATAAATGAGCGTATTTTTGAGCCCTCTCCAAATCCTTTCATCACTCAATATCTCCTGATACCCAGCAAACGTGATATTTCTTGGGTATAACCAAACATCCCCATTGGCAACAGATGCAGGGTTGCTGATAGAAGCAATTACTACAAAATAAACAGGGTACAGAGTTGCGATAAGCAAGCCCGTACAAATCAATGCGAGCATGACTTTGAAAAACAGATCGGAGGAAGAGTCCTTAATGGTCGTATTCATTTATAAGATTCCCTCCTTCTACCAAAGACTGGTTTCACTTGTTTTTTTAGCAACTCTATTGACGATAAGAAGAATCGTGAAATTGATCATCGTATTAAATAGGCCGATTGCCGTGGAATAACTGATTTGGTTTGACATAATCCCGATCTTGTATACGTAGGTCTCAAGTACTTCAGAGACCGGTAAATTCATAGCGTTTTGCATTAAGAATATCTTTTCAAACCCTACTCCTAGTAAACTTCCAGCATTTAAAATCAATAAAATGATAATCGTCGGGAGCAGATGCGGGATATCAATATTTCTAATTTGCTGCATCCGGCTGGCCCCATCAATCTTGGCGGCCTCATAAAGCTGTGGATTGACACCAGCTAATGCCGCAATATAGATGATGCTATTCCATCCCGCGTGCTGCCACACATCTGAAAGCACATAAATCGAGCGGAAATACTCCGGCTTCCCCATAAAGTTGATAGGCTCTAGTCCAAATAAGCTAAATAGATTGCCAAGAAGCCCAGATGATGGAGATAAGAAAATCATAATCATCCCTACGACAACAATGACCGAAATAAAATGTGGCATATACGCTACCGTCTGGATAAATTTCTTTCTACCCGCATGCCTAATTTGATTAAATACTAACGCGATTAGGATAGGAATCGGAAACCCTACAATTAAAGAATAAAAGCTAATCAGAAACGTATTCCTCATTAAATCCCAAAATTGATGAGAATTGATAAACCTTTGGAAGTATTCTAACCCTACAAAGGCACCACCCGTAATTCCTCTAGATGGATCAAATTCGCGAAAGGCTAATTGTAGCCCATACATTGGAACATAATTAAACAAGAGAATAATCAGAAAAGCAGGTAAGACCATTAGATAAAGTTGATAATATAATTTAATATGGCTAACTAACCTAGGCATAAAGCTCTTTTTTTCTAAGGTCAAGCTCTTCTTATCGTTAATCGGTCGTTCTAACAAAAAGTATCCACTCCCTTCTATAAAAAAGATTGTTAATTCAAAAGCCTCATTAACCCCCTCTATCTTCAAAATGATGAGCACCTAGTTTGCAAACCAGGTCGTGGTGATGAGTAGAATATTATCTTTCAGGAGTTTTTATGTAAACGCTCACATTTCTAAAAACCATTCATTTATTGAATTTTCAAATATTGAATAGTGTTCAAGAATTGAATATAGTTTGATAAGTCCGACAAATACCTGTCAATTGTCGAGTCTATTACCCTTGTTAAAATAAATACGCTCATTAAAAAGGTTGAATTTTCTGACTTTTATACCCCGATTATAAGTATCATGTACATAATTACATGGTATATTGTATAATATGACTATAATCAAGTTAAACTAAAAAAGATCGAGTGCGGCTAACACTCGATCAATGTAACTACATTGCCGTATGAAGAACGGCTGACCTAAGTAAACTGAATTTGAAATAGTCACCTTACTTGGAGGTCAGGTGGCTATTTCTTTTTGTTCAAATGGACGACAATCGTTATAATTAGTGTAAAAGCTGTTAATAAAACTAAGCTGAACTGAGCTAGTAAACTGAAAGCTTCGTATGTCGTCAATTTGCCTCACCCCCTTTCAAAAGGGAGTTCAACCGCCACCTTACTATATAGTTACCTTTTATTATAATTCGACAGGTGCCTGTCACCTGTCGAATTTGAATTAAATCATCCAATCCAAATACTCTTCCTGTTTCTCCATCCTAATCCCTTTATCTTTCAAAAGTTGTTCTAATGGCAAGTGGTTACGCTGTTCTTTATACTTCTGATCCCAATGTACCTTATTGACTGTATCACGGATTGAGCCTTTCATACTTGCAAACAAGGTGACAATTCCTTTACTTCGGTAAAAATTAATCATTTCCTCTAACGTATCCACCGAAACTGTATCGACATCGTTAACTCCTGACATATCGATGATTAACCACTTCACCTTTTTCCTTGTTTTGAGCACCTCTTTCACTTTTTCTTCTACAAAAGAGATATTCGCAAAATGAAGATTGGCATCAATTCTGAGAATAACAGCTTCATCTGACGTAATTGCTTCTCGGTAGCGTTTAATGTTTCGGAATGTCTTCTCCCTTTTGACATAGCCTAATTCGACAATCGCTGGTTTGGAACTACGATTTAATAACAATACTAACGTAAAAATCGCCCCAATCAAAATGCCCCATTGGATGCCGACAAATAAGGTCACGAGAAAGGTTGTTACCCAAATCCAACCCTCAAACGGCTTCACTTGGAAAAGATGTTTCATCTCTTTGAAGTCAATTAATTTATAAACCGCGACTAATATAATCGAAGCTAACACAGCGTTTGGTAAATAATAAAAGAAAGACGTAAAAAACAATAACGTCACCATAACCAAAGCACCGGTTATTACAGAGGTCATTTGGGTGGCACCACCTGATTGATGATTAACAGCGGTTCTCGAAAAACTACCATTAACCGGAAACGATTGAAAGAAAGCCCCAATCATATTAGAAAGTCCTAATGCTTTCAACTCTTTATTTGGATTAAGCTTATATTTTTCTTTTTTCGCAATCGTTTTTCCAATCGATAATGATTCCATAAACCCTAGCAATGCAATCGTCACCGCCATTGGAAAAAGAAGCTTGGCCGCCTCCAACGTAAATTCAGGCATAACAAGTTGTGGGAAGCCTTGAGGAATATCACCAATTATTTGCACACCACTTTTATCTAGCTGAAAAAAGAAAACGATTAAGATCGACAAAGCGATAATCATTAACGCTCCAGGAAGCTTCGGCGCTTTCTGTTTTAAGATAAGTAGAAAAAGGATACTAATGATTCCAATGAGCAACGTTACAAAATTAAGATCGAGTATCTTTTCAAAAATTTCGATAAGAATAGAATGAACTTGCAAATGATTTCCAACTTGGATTCCTAACAGATGATTCATCTGGCTTAATCCAATGATGATCGCAGCGGCGGAGGTATAACCATTCATTACCGAATGAGGAATAAACTTGACGATAAACCCGAGTTTACTAATACCGAGCAAAAGCTGAACAGCCCCGACCATAACAGCCAACATTAAAACGAGTGAAATGTACTGCCCAGAACCCGGTTCTGCCAAAGTCGAGACACCAGAAAAAACAAGCAACGATGTTATCGCTACTGGACCAATCGACAAATGTTTGGAAGAAGAAAATAAAGCATATATAAATAGCGGAATCGTCGCCGCATACAAACCCATAACCGGCGGAAGCCCTGCCAACATCGCATAAGCCAACCCTTGAGGAATAAGCATCACAAACAGAGTAAGTCCTGCAAGTAAATCTCTCCGAAACAACTTTTGATGATAGAAGGTGTTTAAACTTTCCATTTTATCTTTAAACACTAGACACCCCTCCCCCTCCAATTTTATAGGAGAGAGTGGTGCCTGTCACCTGCCGTTTTATGTCGAAAAAGCATCCTCGCTGTGAGAATGCTTTTCGACAAGTGACAGGCACCTAGTTCTCTTGGTTTACCTTCCACAACACTTCTTGTGAACCGTTGCGGGCTTTTGGTTTGTTCCTAATTTAGACATCATTCTTCTCTCCCAATCTATTTTATCTTTTTTCTTCTTTTATTAGCCTCCTAATGGATGGTGATGAAAGTCAGCACTCAACCATTAATCCATACCCTGTGCTCTTGGCAATCACCGTTCTAATTTCACTGAGTTCGACTTCGGGCGGAAGGGTGGTTACTTTTATCGCAATGGTCGCTTTTTCTATATGGATAGAAGGGTTTTTCTTCAATTCCCAACTTGGCGGGAGTACTTCTAGCGTATGGCGAATAATTTCATTTTGCTTCGGATGTTTGGCGTACGTTACCGGCATACCAATACGAAAAGAAAGCTCTTCTAAATCAATTAGATGCTTTTTCGCAATTTCAGGTGAGATAAAATGGACCTCCATCAATGGTTCTTGGTTTTGTTGTTTGATACTCGTCTTAAATATGATGATATCCCTGTCTGCTGCCCATTTCTTTGCCTCTGCGATCGCTTGATTATTTTCCATTCTTTTTGTATGAATAGTCGAGCGATAAATTTGTTCATCTTCGGCAGGTGCTTTCTTAGAACCTTCTTTAAATTGCAAAGAAAATCCCGTCTCCTCCTTAAACTGACTGCTAAGTCCTTTTACGTCATCAGGTTCCCCCCCTGTAATCACTACTTTACGTTCATGAAGATGGATAGAGGGTGAACCTGTCGAATGACCAATGAGTCCGGCTAACTTAGCTTGCAGTAAATCTTGACGTACCGAAGCCGAGAAGTCGGTATCCCAGCCTGTGTTTTCTTTTACATAATGAATTATGTCTTGACGTTCTTGATCTCGGACAACATCTGGAAAGTCAAAATAAATTATAATCTTCTCTCTTGGCGAACCTAAATCCTCTACTCCGCATCTGATAAATCTTGGGTTGCTAGCTAAATAAGTACGAACAACTTCCATCGCATGTGCTGGATTAACTTGAAGTCCTTGAATCGGCAATGTCAAACTAATTAATGAATTTTTGACTTTTTCATCGACTGTATAAATTCCAAATCCAAAGTTGTTCGTGTGACGATTCTCGTTAGATAAACTTTGAAGAGCAATCACTACGGCTAATTGTTCTTGAATCGTGCTAATTTGCAGAAATTGAAAAATCTCTTGAATCGTGAGGGAACGATTCGGGAGCTTAGCCCAATTTATTTTTTCTAAAAAAGGACGATTAAAAGTAAAGGCTTGAGCGACTGCATCAGCCAATTCGTCGATTGCACGGTTCCAGCCACCAATCGTTTCAATTACCTGTCCCAAGTGTAACTTTAATGACTTCCCTTTAGGAGTTTGACATAATAAGATGTTAGATTTCATCTGGACTCCCGTGCAAAGAGCCAGTTTTAACTCTTGTCCATTATCCTTTTGATAAAGGAGCATACACCCTACTTTATCTTGTAGTTCTATGTTTGAACGGTTTTGCAGAACTCGTTTACCTTTGATTCCATTACCTGATGCTCTCTTTTCAAACGGGTAGGTTTCCCCGTTTTCTACTAGGATCGGGTGATACATCGGATCGATTTGAGCCCCTAACTGGTTCCTTGCGTCATCATCACCATGAACAAGAAGTGTATGGGTCGGATTCAACTTCTCAATAAACCGCTTCATCTCATTAGCATCAGCATGTGCGGAGAGGCCATACTTCCCAATATGACATTTCACTTCATGGCTTGTCCCATTTAACTCAAGCTGGTTCTCTACCCCTTCTGCAACTTGTAGCAACTTCCGCCCCGGACTTTCCTCATCTTGATAGCCGGTAATAAATATCGCATTTTTCTCATTCGAAACAAGCCTTTCCGCATACCAAGAGCTAGCACCACCAATTAACATCCCAGAAGATGCAACAATGCATCCAGGTTTTCCTCGCAAAACTTCCTCGCGTTCTTTTGAGGAACCGACAGCCTTACATCGCCCATCCGTTAAAAAGGCATCACCATTATTTTTAATTCGGTAGGCGACTGGACCTTTCAAAAAATGAGGATATTTTTTGTATATACGACTAATTGGCGTCACAAGTCCATCAACATAAATTGGAAATTCTGGTATTAGCCCTTTATCCATGTAATCTTGAAGAACGAGTAGTACCTCTTGTGCTCGCCCAAGTGCAAATGCTGGAATTAGGGCAAACCCTCCATTAGCTATAATGTTAGCCACATCATTTGCAAGACGACGTTCCTCTGTATTCCGATCGGTATGGGTACGATTTCCATAAGTTGACTCCATAATGACAACATCGGGCTCAAGATCCTGTGGAACATGAGCACCCGGGATCGTTCTACCTGCTTGAAAACTTAAATCACCGGTAACAAATAGTTTCTGCCCTCCGCCTTCAATTAGAAACATGACCGCTCCTAAAATATGGCCCGCACGAAAACTCGTGATCTTAACATTTCCAATCTGCAGTACACCATTTGCGGGAAGTAAAAGTAGTGAATCAAGCAAATCGTTTACTTGTTCTTCTGTATACGGAACAAGTGTCTGGTGTAAGCTTGAGCGTTGTTCTAAAATTTTATAAGAGTCCTTCATCATAACTCGCATCAAATCGGCAGTAGGTGGTGTCGTATATATCGGCGTATTTGGATAAAACGAGTGAACAATTGGAAGAGCCCCGATATGATCGGCATGGGCGTGAGTGACAAGTATCACCTCTGGAGCAGCTAAACCTTCTAACATCCCAAGCGCAGGTAATGGCTCGTCGCCATGCATGCGCATCCCCGCATCAATTAATATATTCGTATCAGCTACTTCGATATGCAAACAGGAAGCCCCAACCTCACTTCCTCCACCTAAAATACTAATCTTCATTTCCCTCTACTCCCCCCGTTTTTTCTTTAGAAGCAAATACTTCTTTAGAATGCTCATTTTCATAAACAATCAAACTCTCCATTTCTGGATGATTCGTTTCGACAAAATCATCAGCTCTATATTCATAGCTATATCTTTTAATTAAATCAGCTATTAGATTATCCGCCAAAGCGGGAACACTTAACTGATAAACCCTTGTATGAATACTTGGGGAATATTCACCACTTCCGTCTTCCCACATTTCTCCGGGAATAACCCCGTTTTCATCTTAATCTGGTTTTGGTGCCTGTCACTCCCCGATTTATGTCGAAGAAGCACCCTCACAGCGTAGATGCTTTTCGATTCATGATTCTATTAACTGCCGACATATTCTAACAAATTCCGAGTCGTGACACGCACCAGCTTCACGTTATCAAAGGTTTTAGTTTATTTAATACTTCCTGTACTACTTCATTAGGAGCTTCATCTACCACACGTACATTCCTTTTTCTTGACATAAGATCGAGACTTTTTACGTGGTGAACGAGGACAACACCTTGGACTTTATGTTCATCATCACTTTCTGGTAATAATACTTCAAAGATATTCCCTTTTTTATTGGACGTAATCGGACAAACAATTGTAAATGGCGTTTTTTGGTAATAAGTAATGAAAAATGAGAGCTTTCGTGAACTACTCCCACCACTTACGGGTTGCTTGAAGTGGGGGCTTCTTGGGTAATCACCACTTTTGGTAGCTGACGAAATGGACCAAGCTAACCCTCTTGTTCCAAGAGTTTATCGTATCATTAGGCACTTTCTAATAAGCGCATGCCTTCTTTTTTGATATTGAGTGCTGAATTGTAGTCTCTATCAAGGTTTAGTCCACAAGTACATTGATACGTACGTTCTGATAATTTGATTTCTTTTACTGAGCCACATCTCGAACAAGTTTTTGTAGATGGGAACCATTTATCAATTTTCACAAGCTGTTTCCCTTGTTCTTTTAGTTTGTACTGTAAGAAAGAAGTGAACATTCCCCACCCATTATCAGTGACACTTTTACCAAACTTTAGAGCCTTTGACATCCCTTTCATATCTAAATCTTCCATCACAACCGCATCATAGTTAGTTACTATTTTTTTTGATTGATGGTGAAGAAAGTTTTTGCGTTGATTTGCGACTTTCTCTTGCATTTTAGCTACACGAATTCGTTGTTTATTCCAGTTCGAAGAGCCTTTCTTTTTACGAGAAAGTTTACGGGAGACTTCTTTCGGAAGTAAGTTAAATAAAGGAATAAAGCGAATGACGGATAAATGGGGTATTTGTTCTATTCGATAAAGGGATTGGAATTCCTTTAAGTTTCAGCAAAATTTAGGGCTAGCAAACCTCGGCTAGTGACAGGCAACCCGAATGCTAGCCTCTAAGTCTGTGCATTATATTATTAATTTCTGTGTCATGCTTACCTGTTTTCGAACTTAGATACTCAATATCCGTTTTTAATTCAGTGACATCCATTTTTAGTTCTTTAACATCGTTTTTTAAACCTTTCATCTCGTTTAGGATTTGTTTTAAGATTTCTTCAATCTTAATCAACTCCACGCATTTATTTATTATAGTAAATATAACATGGACAAATGCCTGGCACCGCCCGATTTTTCAACAAATTCTTCCAAACTGAGAGGAGTGACAGGTACCATCTATTTAGCCATTCATCGCCTGTATCAAATCGTAGTGGAAGTAACGTCTATTCCGCTTGCGATCATCCTGGTAGACCATGCGTAACTCGACAAGGTGATTGAGCCCTTTACGAATGGTTGATGGTGCTAGGTCCGTTGCTTGTTCAATTTGATGAACTGTCGTAATAGGATAAGTAAAAAGAGCTCTCCAAATCTTATGATGTGATGGTTGCTCTAGGCGTTTAATGCCTTCTTGATACAAGACTTCAGCTCGATCTAGCTTTTCATATTGTTGTTTGGCCATTCTTATCGCTGCATCTAAAAAGAATAGAATCCAACTTTCCCAGTCTGGCTCAGCTCTTCCAATCGCTCTAACACCATTAAGCATTGTATAGTATTTGAACTTCTCTTTTTCCAATTCTTCACTCAAGAAAAACAGAGGAGAATCAATTAAATTCGCTTCCAACAAATATAGCACGATTAAAATACGTCCAAGTCTTCCATTTCCATCTAAGAACGGATGAATCGATTCAAATTGAGCATGAACAATGGCCGCTTTTATAAGTGGATGCAACTCTTCAACCTCAGCCTTTTCATATGGATTTCCATTGATATAGAACTCTAAATTACGCATATAGTCACCCATCATCTGGGGCTCTGGCGGAATATACGACGCATCTTTAATATTCGTTGTCGGACCAATAAAGTTTTGAATCTTACGGTACTCTCCAGCTGCACTCGTAGAACCACGTGCATTTTTCATTAAAATTTTATGCAAGTCTCTAATAAGACGTTCTGTAATCGGATAACCTAAATGAACAATATCAACACCATGACGTAAAGCCTCTTGGTAATTACGAACTTCTACCCTTTCGAAATCCTCTTTTTGCTCAATATGGTCTTCAAGCATTTCACTAAATGTCACTTGCGTCCCCTCTATGCGTGTAGACTGCACAGATTCTTGTAAGGTCATTAATTGAATAAAAGATTCATTTACGAGGGAATATCGTAACTTCTGCTTCAACTTTTCAAGGCCAGCTGTTGCTTGAACGACCTTTTTATAAAAAGAAAGTTCTGCCTCTGTATTAAATTCAATTGGCAATAACGGCAAATGATAAGGTTTCTTCATGAGGCTCCCCCCTATAATATTTATTATTAGAATTATACCCCAAATAAGCTTATATTAAAATATACGATATTTATCCACATAAAAATATCGTATTAAGTTCAACAAATCCCACCTGAAATTTGTCGAAAAAGCATCCTCACAGCAAGGATGCTTTTCGTTGTTTATGAATTTATTTACTCATTAACAATCGACATATTCCAACAATATTCGGGTAGTGACAGGCACCGTATTAAAAGCAACCTTACTTTCCATACCTTCCTTCATAGAAATGAGAGCAACAAATCCGATTATTATGAAACCACAGTACAAAGCAATAAGTTCATTTTTTATAGCTCCCCTTTCTTTTGAATGCTTTCCTTATAATCTTCTACTAAATTGATTTGATTGTAGAACTTAGTCAAAATTTTTTTCTAGAAACCTACTTGATATTTTACGAATTATTGAGATTGCTTGTTGTACGACTCTGTATAATTACATGGTCATTGGTGGACTGTTATTATTAATAGGTGCAACTGTGTTCTTTATTGCAAGAAGAAAGCAATTAATCATGTAAGAAACATGGGGAAGCACTGGGACTGTTCTCGTGCTTCCTTAAAAATAAGCATTTTCTCGATATCGACTTGTTCCAACTATGAAAACGGTCATTTCCTGATCATCATTTCTTTAAAACAAGCCTTAACGAAAGACTAGATTTGTCGAAATGGTTATATGACGGCACGATACAATTGATTTACATTGTATGTACCGCGGAATAAAGAGAAAGCTAGCTTTCTAAATTGAGGGTATATCATGTTGTATCAAGACTCGTTTCAATCTGTTTTGGAAGATTTTCAACCGTTAATCAAAGGACAAATCAAGAAATTGCTTATTTACAAAAACTTTGATGAGTATTACCAAATCGCCCAAATATCGTTATGGAAAGCCTACGAGCATTACGACCCGACAAAAGGTCACTTTGCCGCTTATGCCCTACAACGAGTGCGCGGCGACTTAATCGACCAATTAAGAAAAGAACATAAATACGAGGAACGTTACGAATTAGTCGACCACCAAACCGAGCAAACGATTCAGTTAAGCACAACAAACGTAGAAGCAACTGAAGATTTCCTCACCCCCTACTACCACCTCCTGTCAAACCGAGAACAAACATGGCTCACCGAAACCATCTATCAAGACATGAAGCTCTCAGAAATCGCCACCAAATACGGAGTCTCCAAAAACACCGTATCATCCTGGAGAAAATCAACTTTAAAAAAACTACGTATGATTTTAGTTAACGAAGAGAGTTGAACTACTCGCCACTTAGCTAACGCTTGAAGTGGGAGATTCTTGGGAACAGAGCGTACTTGCCAGCGCATTTCTTTGCCGACAGAGGTTTCTCTTATGGACCAAGCTATCCCCGTCGATTCCTACGGTTCTGGATGTTGTTTTAAGCCGTGTGGAAGGTTCTTAACCCTTCAGCTAGAATATTTTGGCTGGCATTGATATCTCGATCGTGATGTTTATCGCAAATAGGACACGTCCAATCCCTTATTTCAAGAGATTTCTTGCCGTCTTGATGTCCACATTCGGAACAGATTTGACTAGATGGATACCACCTGCTTATTTTCACGATGGTTTTCCCGTACCATTTTGCTTTAGGATTGTACCTGATTCTTTTTTGATTTGAAGCGTGGCGCTTTATTTTGTTTCTTGAAGAATCGAGTATAGGAATCAGCAAGGTTTTTCAGGGAGGATTGAAGGGCAATGCTGTCCACTTCTTTTAGCCATACGAATTCCTTTTTTAGTTGGGTTAATTGGGCCGAACAAGAAGAATGGAGGCGATTGTCCGTAGAATAAAGACTTAATATTCAGAATTTAATAAATAAAATTATAAATTTTCAAGTATTATGCAATATCACTGCTCATTTTATATGCCATGATAATAAATTCATTGTCTTTTTTAACTAAATTGCTATGATGCATTCTTTGAGCTTCTTCATGAAAGAAATTATTCACATTAGCATCATTACAATCAAATGCTTCGATCGCTTCATGATCCACTAATGTAATTGGAATCGGTCTCACATCCATTAGAATTTATATTTCCCCTTTCTAATCATCTCTGCTGCTTCATTGACTCCTCTGTGCACTTTATTCATCTTAGGGTTTTTAGAACGTTCGGTACATTCTGCCCAATGTTTAAATTTTTCATATTCTCTTTCACTTTCAAATTCAATATCAATTGGCTTCATGTCTCTTTTAGTCGGAGTTCTCATTTTTTCCCCTCCTCTTTCTTACTCACACTTTTCATCACCTAACAGAACTTAAAGACTCTGTTAGAAGCTTATCCAGTGATTACAGCTATTATAACACGGCTCTAAAAAAAGCAATAAATAACTATTGACAAACGAAGTAAATTAAGCATATTTTAGTACCTGTCACTCCCCGAAATAATACAAAAGGAAAAAGGCGACTTTAGAATCATATACAAAGTAGAGAGAATAGGGATGAAGGACGAAGCAAAAAGAAGCAAGGGGACCGTCCCCTTGCTTCTTATCTCTTCTTTTCTAATAATTTAATTGCTTTATCAACCTTATTTAATGTCTTTCCAAATCCAAAGTTTGATACTTTTGTGTAAGGGTGATTTGTTTTTCTCTTTTTAGTTCTTTTTAAGCCCATTACTACTACCTCCTGAAGGTAAATTATTATCCATCTTCCCCAGGAAGTAACCGTTTCAAACAAATAAAACGAAAATCTATATTTTAGCGTTACGTAGAATCATATTCACTGTCTATTATAAGTTATATCAATTGCCTTTTCATTATCAGAGAGAACGCCCTTAAATCCGTCTACAACACGAACCTTTGTTGCTCGATTTACGCTTTTATAACTAGTCACTGCTTTAGAACTTTTCCGCCTTGTTCGTAGACTAGCTGTACCCCTAGAAGTAGTCACCGTTTTTTCGGTCATAAAACCACCCTCTCTATTATCAGATTTAATTCAATTATACCATAAATAGATTATTATAAGTCATCAGTAGCATCAATCATATACCAATCAAATATGACAATCATATTTAAAATATGTGAGGCATCTACACCATCAACAACTACGTCAACTCCTTCAATCGTTATGAGCATACTATAGATGTCCCCATAATATGGGATTGCTATTAATTTATTTTCTTTTAATATGATAGTCTGACCACTTAACAACGTCTCAACCATATCATTTTTGTTTTTTTGAGATACATCATTGCCATGTCTAACACAAATATCTTGAAATTTCTTATCTATGTTTTCTTTATTAGTTTCCTGATTTTCAGTTGATTCAAACAAAAATAAACCTGTTTTAAACCCTAAACTGCTGGAATATTGAAGTGTATACTCTTTTAATTGCTCTTCATATTCTCTTGAATCTTTAGGGATCGGTCTCTCAAGTAAGTAACTATCTGTTTTTTGAATCACATCTGAAAACTTTTCTACCTTCTTTGAATTTTTAACAATTATTTCTTTACTCTCTAACAAAGCCTCTCTTATTTCATCCTCATGCTTTAATTCAGCATTCCAAATTTTTAATATATTCGGATTCTGAAACACCGCTAGATCAATAAATATTGCAAAAAAAGTTAATTGAATAAGCATAATCCAATTGCTAAATTCAATTTCTTTAAAAATAAAACCTACCACTATAAGGACAATAAACATTGTATAATAAGTTCTTCTTATCCTTCCTAAATTATTATAAAATCCCCTACTATTAATCCAGTAATAGGCCAATATAAAGATTAACATAATTGAAGTAGTTCCTAATAAAAGAAATAAAAAGGAAATATCGGAATGATAGATTAAAGTAATTGATACAGTTATTGGTATTAGAAGCAGAGCTACAAAAACTCCTAAAAAGGATAAGACATTAAGGTTAAAAAGCTTTTTCATCCGATTTCTACTCGTATTTAATACATCTTTCAAATTCAATTTTTTCAGTTCCCCCTCCATATTACTACTCTAAATATAAAGTACCCATATCTTTATATCCAACTTGTTTCTCCAAAAATACGGTGTCTGCCTAACTTGTCAAGCATGAGTATGGTTCTCTAGCTCTCTTTGATTCCCTTTACGGCTCTTATTCGATTGCTTTTGGAATCATTGGCCGGCTTTGATTCCCTTTACGGCTCTTGTTCAATCGCTTTTGACTTCATTGACAGGCTTTGATTCCCTTTGCAGCTCTTATTAAATCGCTTTTGACTTCATTGAGGCTCTTTGATTCCCTTTGCGGCTCTTATTCGATTGCTTTTGGAATCATTGATAGGCTTTGATTCCCTTTGCGGCTCTGATTCGTTGGGCTTCTCCCTTCACACGATTGGAGAGGGAGTCTTCTGTCGGGAAATGATAAAAAATATCCTACAGGAATGCTAATTATGTTCTCACTGTGCATTATATTAATAAGCATACGCGCTTATATCATTTGGTAAGTTTTTAAGCTTTAATGAATAGCCTAATTCTACATTAAATCAATATCCTCAATTCCAGTACTTCCAGGAAAATATATACTCTCTCCGTTGTTTTTAAGAATATACTTTGGCGCAATAACAATTCCTCTCACAAAAAAATACCCCCTTCTTTTGTCTTAATATGATTCGACAAAAATAGAGGGTATCCTTTATAAAATTATTAGTACACAGATAGAGCACCTGCTTCACCTCTACCCCCATAACTCCAGCTAAAGTTAACGCCTGTTCCTTACCTATATTTTTCAAATTTGACACGTCTCTTTAGCTAGTAGCGAGAACATAAACGTTAATTTAAGGTTTGGATAAAAGCGGGCAAACAAAAAGGTTGAATATTCAGATATAAAATCGTAAAGAAACCCTCTTTATAAATGAGAAACTCGCTTGTTTCCGCTTTATTATAGAAGGAGTTTGTCATTCCTGCTGATAGAAAACATGAGAACCGCACTTCCCACTAACTGTAAACCTTACTCGATCCAATTTCATTCTCCACATTAGAAAAACAAATGCAATGTACCGCCTATTGTGTATTTCGATTTCGGAATGGGAACAGGCTTTATACTGATATAGAGAACATAGAAGGAAAGAGTCACCTAATAAAGTAATTCATGAATTATAAAAGTTCTTCAAGCTTTATTATCTCGTTTATACAAGATTTGTGATACATTTCTGTTTCAATGTTATTCATTTCAAGATACCTTCCATGCAATTCTACCTTCTTTAACATGCATTCACTTGTATGTTTTACATCCTTTCTCAAAACCTCATAATCACTTTCCGTGAGGTTGCCGATACCGAAATGTATCTTTCCTAGGACATCTTCTACACTTATTGACATTCTCCCCACCTCCTTCACGTTTCCTTACTATATACGAATATTTAACACAGAAAGATTCAGAAAAATAGCAATCACTTTTATACCAAGTGAGTTTGTTTATGGCATTTTAAAAATGTATCATATGGCAATTAAGTGCATGCCCTAATCTATGAATAATCGCTGCTTTACACAAAGAGGTAGGACTAAACCGTGGCCTTGTTCGGAAAAAGGAAGCACGAGAACCGTCCCCCGCACTTCATAAATACTTTAGATACTTCTCATTATGTTGATATGATTTTTCGTACCAAATAACATTATTTGACTTGTTGAATTTTGCTTAATAGTAGTTACTAAGGTGATTGTGGAACATACGCTTGAACTACTCGCCACTTAGCTAACGCTTGAAGTGGGAGATTCTTGGGAACAGAGCGTACTTGCCAGCGGATTTCTTTGCCAACAGAGGCTTCTCTTATGGACCAAGCTATCCCCGTCGATTCCTACGGTTCTGTCTGTTGTTTAAGCCAAGTTGAAGGTTCTTACCCCTTCAGCTAGAATATTTTGGCTGGCATTGATATCTCGAGCGTGATGTTTATGGCAAATAGGACACGTCCAATCCCTTATTTCAAGAGATTTCTTGCCCTCTTGATGTCCACATTCGGAACAGATTTGACTAGAGGGAAACCACCTGCTTATTTTCACGATGGTTTTCCCGTACCATTTCGCTTTGTATTCTAATTTTAATACAAAAGCAGTCCAAGATACATCCGAGATCGATTTGGCTAATTTATGATTACGCAACATTCCTTTGGTGTTCAAATCTTCGATACAGATCACATCGTGGTTTTTGATGATGTCTGTACTTAATTTGTGAAGGAAATCGTCACGTTGGTTCCTGACTCTTTCGTGCAATCTAGCCACTTTGCGTTTTTGCTTCTGATAGTTTTGGGCATCAAGAAGGTTCATCCCCTTGTTTTTAGCCTGTAAGGCACGTCTGGAAAGTTTTCGCTGTTCACGTCTTAATTTCTTTTCCATTTTGGCTGTGAACGTATGATTGTCCATCTTGTGACCATCCGAAAAAACCGCAAAGTCCGTGATGCCTAAATCTATACCGATAGATGAATCCGTTTTTTCAAGGGCTGTACGTCTGTTTCGACTAGAATGGATACAAAGAACTTTCCGCTTGGATTTCGTCTGACTGTAGCGTTCAGAATACGCCCTTCAACCTCACGACTTTTGGCCAAGCGAACAAGACCCAGCTTCGGCAATTTGATTTTGTTGTCTACTATGGCAATGTTGCTATTTGTTACTTTCGTGGTGTAGGATTGTACCTGATTCTTTTTAGACTTGAAACGCGGCGCTTTATTTTGTTTCTTGAAGAATCGAGTATAGGAATCAGCAAGGTTTTTCAGGGAGGATTGAAGGGCAATGCTGTCCACTTCTTTTAGCCATACGAATTCCTTTTTTAGTTGGGTTAATTCAGCCGAACAAGAAGAATACGTTAACCCTTTGCCTGTTTCTTGGTAGGTATCGTTCCATTTCCCTAAAAAGCGATTGAATACGAAACGGCTACATCCGATTGTTTTAGCAATGAAGGTTTCCTGTTCTTTGGTTGGATAGAGACGAAATTTGTACGCTTTGTTGATGAGCATTGTTTTCACCTCCGATAAGAATATATGTTCCTATTATACCCTAACAAGAATCTCTTTGGCTACCACCAACCGCCATTCATCTCCCCCTTATCGTTGGGCTTCTCCCTTCACACGATGGAAGAGGGAGTCTTCTGTCGGGAAATGATAAAAATTGGAAGACCTGCACCCAGGATTAACGAGCTTACGATGTATGTTTTATACCACAATTTTATTCAATGGATGTGCTTGAAAATTTATTGTTGTTACTTTTTTACTATATATAGTGCACTATATCGCTCAGTTCACTTTTCAATAACCGCTCTGTATCCCTTTGTAAAGACTAAAGACAGATGATCCCTTATAGAACGTAAAAAATGCCCCCCTAAATGGAAATGAGCCTGCTAGGTCGCTTTAAATTCGGTTAATAACAAGCACCCGATATTAAATGTCGAAAAGTAGCATCCTCGTGATGAGGATGCTTTTCGTTGTTCTTGATTTAGGCACATATAACTGTCAACAAATTCTGATTCAAATCAAATTCAGTTTAGTTCCATTTCCATCAATTACTCTCTCAACAAAACCTAACAAAATTCGAGTGGTGACAGGGACCGAATTTAACTTCGGTTCGTTAAACATATCCAAACTCCACTACAAGGCAACGATGGCTTGTTTGCTTCTGCAATTACTCGTCTCATGTCTTGCATAGACGTAACGCCGGTAATCGCTAGGACTTTTCTTGAGATACGAAGTATAAAATTTCGCAGTTTCCTATAATAAATTCCAGTAAGATGACTGAATCTGTTTTACGTGATCTACTGCTTCTTTTTGAGAGGTAAGCAGTTCATTAGTTGGTAATCCTGGGAATGCGGGTGCAAAAGGATCTTCAATATTAGTTGAGATACCACTAATTGATTCTACAATAGCTAAGGAGCAAAAAGGTACATAAGCACCACTGTAACCTCCTTCATGGCATAAAACAAGTTTTCCATCGCAATGGTTTTTTGCAAGCTCGTTCATTGTTTCTGCAAATTGATAAAAGCCATCACGAGTAACCATCATTCGAGCTAGAGGATCAAATAAACTAGGATCTTGTCCTGCTGAAACGATGATTAACTCTGGTTTAAACTCATTTACAATTGGTGCTACAATTTCTTTGAATGCATACATATATCCAGCATTACCAGTCCCTGCAGGTAGTGGAATATTAACTGTATATCCTTCAGCACCATTTTTTCCAACGTGTTCAGCAAACCCTCGGTCTGCAGGGTAATATCTATCTTGGTGAAGCGATATAAAGAGCACTTCATTATCTTCATAGAAGGCTGACTCCGTACCATTTCCATGGTGTACATCCCAATCAAGAACCAATACCCGTTTTAAACCATATTTTGCTTTAGCATACTTACCAGCGATTGCAACATTATTAAATAGGCAAAAACCGCTTCCTTCATGAGCTTCAGCATGATGCCCAGGAGGTCTAGTGAGTGCATAGACATTTTTAACGTCCCCATTCATTACTGCATCAACACCAGTTAATGCGCCTCCAGCAGACAATAAAGCTATTTCATAAGAGCCTGGCCCAACAATCGCCAGAGGACCAGTTTCTCCTCCACCATTATCACTCACTTCCTTCGTTTTCTGAATTAACTCTTTTGTATGAAATAAAGCAACTTCCTCTTCAGTGGCAGGGCGTGGTGCAATGGATTTCATTTGCTTTAATAGTCCACTTCTCTCTAGTAAATTTTTAAAGCGACGTTTAGTTGCTGGATTCTCTGAATGAATGTCACTTTCTACCCATCCACCTGGTGATAAAAATAATGCCCCATTACCGGTGTCATGCCAAAAATAACTCTCGTCACAAATAAAACCTGTTTTCATTGGAAATCCCCCTCTAAATTATTTTAATATTCATGATATTATTATGTTAGTTGCAAGCGTTTACAGCAATTACACAAACTCGTTCTTTTTATAAAAGAAAAAGTACCCAAAAGGGTACCAACTTGATATTTGAGGTGATATAGAATGGTTCAAGGACACAGTTTAAATAAGAAAGATTATAACGAGATGATGAAGCTAGTATCTTCGTTATCGACCCCTTCCATTAACATATCGAGAGAACTACAATGTAAGTTATCTGAAATTTTCGGGTACCATTCTACAGTTTTATGGAAAGTGGATGATAATGAAAATTTAAATTCACCTCAAACTCATCGCTTGTCAGACTATTCAATAGAGGAATATTTAAGAGATTATCATCACCTTGATTATTTACATCCAAATAATCAAGGTCAATTACTTAAGAATAAAATAGCTCTAAGGCTTGAAGATATTATCCCTCTCGAACGCTATAGAAAATCTACTTATTATAAAGAATTCATGAAAAAATATAACTATTATCATGAAATGGTTGTGAGCTTCTACTTTAAACAAAGACTTGTAGGGGTACTTGGGGTGACTCGTGAGGAAGCTGAAGAAGGTTTTTCTGAAAACGATTGTCACCGGTTTAAAGCTCTAGCCCCTATTATAGCCAATTTTTTATGTATAGAAAAAGAGCAAGAAGAAGAGCGTTATGAGAGGAAAGTTTTTGAGGATTTTACTAATAAAAGTGAAGCAGGTTTAATTTTACTTAATAAAAATTATTCCATTCAGTATATGAATAATGCTGCATGGGACATCTTTAGAATGACAACTAGAAATAATGATTTAAATGGCTTTTTACAAAAACTTTTGAACAAAGATATACATTCTGTTATAGGGAGCTCTAAGCTGTACACTTCGGCTCTTGACAGCTACAGCGTTAGATTAGTATCTCAATTTGATAACTCCCTTTCTCATATTGATCGCTTTGCAATTATCATAGAAAAGGAATCTTCGCATGATTGTGATACAAATAAAAATTTAGTTTTACATTTAACAAGTCGCGAAAGAGAAGTTACTTATTTCCTTTGTAAAGGATACAGATATGAAGAAATAGCGAAAGAGCTGTATATAAGTATTAATACGGTGAAAAAGCATATCAAAAATATCTATCAAAAAACAAACGTTAACAGTAGAGCTTCATTGCAATTGCTGTTACAATAAGCTAGTTTTTTAAACCTATGGTCGAAAAAAATAAGGGGAAGCACGGGGACGGTTCTCATGCTTCCTTTCATTGCTTCATATATCACCATACTATTCCCCTCTTTCCTTAGGAAGTGCCAACCACCCACCAGCTTATGTAGTGGATATAAATAGCCTAGCAGAGCCAAGCGATACTTAAAAATAACAGCCTCTAACTAACTTAATCTGTCCGATAAAAACCAGCAATCTTCAGGTCGTTCCTGGCACCAAAACTATCAAACAGATCTCAGGAAGCATCACCTTACTATTCGACAAGTGAACGGAAACTATCGATTGTCGGATTAAAGAAACAACTTGAAGGACTAACTAATCTTTGTTTTTTGGTGCCTGTCAATCCTCGTAATATAGCGAAAAAGCTAAAGAGTTGTTACTAAATAAAAATAGATTGGATAAAAAGTTATATATTAGGTATTATGATTACAAATACAACTATTGGATATTTTATATATACTACTTTGAGGAGGACAAATGATTAGAATTAATGATTATGCAGAAATATCATTTATAAGATTTGTTGAAAAATCGGAAAGGACTAACTCTAATTTTAATACAGAAAAAATCATTGAAGATTATTTATTATACAATTGTAAGAGTTGGGATTTGAAATTTTTCCTGAAGTTATTCCAAGATTTCCTTTTGAGAACAGACCAAGAAAATAAACCTCTAATAGAATTATTTGAAGATTTTTGCACCAACTCAGATTCTTTACAGTTCATTTCACCTGAGAGCATTAACAAAAGACCTTACTTAAATCCTTATTTACTTCAATTTTGGTACTTGATGAAAAACGAGGTTGATTATAAGGTTATTAACGATTATTTCATCCATATGGCTACTGAAAGTTACCATCGTAATCTAGGTTTGGACAATTGGTTTAATGCAGTTACAAAAAGATATTCTACTATTCTTTCTTTTTATTTCAATAAATTCATGAGTAATACTTACTATCACCATTATTATTATGATTTTAACAACTGGAGAAGCCATAAAAGAGAACAATTATCAACCCCCCCTTACAATGGTGATTCGACAAATTTTTTTTCATTTGATGAAAGACGCATCAGATTACGACATTTAGTTTATACTCCACGCGATGAAATTTCTGAAAATTTAATATCTCGTGATATCATTAAACCTGATGATGACTTTCAGTATATTAATTTTTTACATTACCTTGTAGGACATAATATTAATATCAATAAACATTTAACTTACCCCGCTTTAATGAGATATGTTGAAATGTACTGTAACGAAACAGGTCAAAAAAAGGCACCCCTCACTAAATTTGCTAAAAGTATTAATAAAAAAGACAATCTATTTAGTAAAATATTATCATTATGGAATCGTAACAAAAAAGGAACCGATTTTGATTTCGATAGAGTGAATCTCCCTAAAGCGCACAGTCTTATTTTATTTCCAAAACACAATAAACTATCTGAATTTTTAAATCTATATTGGGAAGATATTCATCATATGACTCACGATATTATGGACATCTATTATACAGAAGAAGACTTCAAAACTAATGTTAGTGGGTATAAACGATTAAATCAGTTACAACCTAGTTTCCAAAGAGCAGATGTAACGTTACCAGCCATTTTCGTATGGGAAAAGTTCGGAACAGAAGTAGAATTCATCTTGTTAGATAAATTATCCCATAAGGAAATTTACGATGTACTTGAGTATTTTAAACTCTCCATACAAAATAATACTAATTTTATTGAGTCTGTTAAACTTACGAAAGAGCAAGTTAAGGAGATTATAAAAAAAAGAGAGAGTGAAAAAACAAATGGAGTTCATATAACCAACAGTAATATAATGACAGTTGGGCATAATAATCATCTCGAAAACCCGAACATCAAAGTAGATAATTAAAATAAAATTCAATAATGAACTGATGATAGGAGACCACTAAATGGAGAAATATAAAATAACTAACTCTCAAGTATCTGTTGTTGGCGACAATAATCAATTAAATAATATTAGTCTTACCGTGAACAATATGCATTCGTATGAAATGGATATTCAAAAATTACAAGAAGAGATAAAATCAATAGTAGACTTCCTAGTGAAAAAAGAAATCAAAAGTACCGAAGAAAAGATACTAGTATCAGATATGTATGACTTACTTAATTTATCTGGTGAAGGTACAATCAAGGAAATTACTAATGACCTAAAAAACAAAGCATCAAAACTTTTATATGATATAGCAACGGGAGTTAATGCGGGATTGATTGTCAATATTCTTTCGAAAGTGCTCGGAATGTAAATAGTTATCTTTCTTACTCTGAATATAGTAGTGTCTTGGATGACTTTTGAGCAGAAGTTTAGGTCGGTGCCTGTCAATCCTCGAACTTTACCGAAAAGCACCCTCACTACGAGGATGCTTTTCGTCATATTCTAACAAATACCGACAAGTGACAGTTACTACCACTAATTCTCATACTCTGCTATTTTACAAACTCGTCGCTCATGACGTCCGCCTTCATACTCGGTTTCTAACCAAACTTTCACTATTTCTCGAGCTAATCCATTCCCTAGTACTCTTTGTCCTAAGGCTAATACATTACTGTTATTGTGTAGACGAGTGTATTTTGCGCTAAAGGTATCATGGGCGAGGGCACAGCGGATACCTTTAACTTTATTGGCCATAATAGACATCCCAATACCTGTTCCACATATGAGTATTCCTCTATCTACTTTTCCTGTTGTGACTTGTTCAGAAACTTCTAATGCATAATCTGGATAATCCACTCGCTCTTCTGAATAAGCTCCTAAATCTATAATTGTAATTTTCAGTTCTTCTAATTGCTTCTTTATTTCTTCCTTCATCGGTAAAGCGGTATGGTCACATGCAATGGCTACTTTCATAAAAAATACCTGCCTTTTTTTGATTTCGGGTAATCGATTAACCTGATATATTCCAACAAAAAATCTCTAATTTAAAAATTAAGAGTTGAATTTCTCTCAATATATTTTACTGGAATCGTTGTTTCTTTATCGACACTCACACCATTATCAATCATATTTAGTAACTTTTTAGCTGCTAACGTGCCTAAAGCGACTTTATTTTGGTCAATAGAAGAAATCGACATATATTCAGCTAAACTAATGTTATCGTAGCCAATGATTTTAACTTTCTCGGGCACATTTATTTGATGATGCTCTAAAGCTAGTTTTACACCAAATGCTAACCAATCCGTCGTAGCAAAGATACCGTCATATTGAAACCCTTGATCTTTAATCAAAAAATCTATCGCCTTTTGTGCTTGTTTAATTCCTACTTCCACTTTAACATGACTAAACGGTATTTGATTGTCTTCCATAACCTTCTGGAAACCTCTTAATCTTTCCATTGTTGGAAAAACGTCACGGTAATCACTGATGATTAATAAATTTTTGCAACCTTTTTGTAGTAACTCTCTCGCTGCTATACTTCCTCCATTAAAATTGTCAGATGTTACAATTGCCACATTGTGCAATTTAGGTTTTCGATCAATACAGACGATTGGTAATTGTGTTTTCATTTGAAAAAGTTGATCGCTTGCCGATAAATAGATTAAGCCGTCTACACCTTTCAATTCCAACTCTTCAAAGTACTTCAATTCTTTTTCTTCATTTTCATTTGAGTTACAAATAAAAACAGAATATCCAAGTTCACCACAATGATTTTCTATCGCTAAAACAATTTGAGCAAAAAATTCATTCGTAATGTCAGGGACAATGACACCGATTGTTTTGGATTTACTCGTTCTTAAACTTTTTGCGACAGCATTTGGACGATAATCATATTTCTTAACAATATCAAGTATATTTTGCTTTGTTTCTTCGGAATATCGACCCGTGTTATTCAGTACTTTTGATACTGTTGCACTTGAAACTCCTGCCATCTCTGCTATAGCCTTGATCGTTAATTTTTTTCCCATCTCAATTGCTCCGATTCTAAATTAGAATATATATTACAACTATAAACCTCATTCATAATCAAATCAATTATGATAGTTAACATCTTAGCGAAAGCATTAAAAAATATCAAAGGCTTAACAAACTAGGTTACCTTTATTCAGATAGAGTCTTCCGTATATACTCCTTGCTGCTCCTAATATACCTGCAGCATCTGTATCCTCTGCATACTCAATCGTTAATCCATTAGCAGGCCATGGCTTTCTTGTGTAATGAAAGATAGACTCTTCTAATTGTTTCTTAGGGAAATCGACCATTCCCAAAACCCCTCCACCAAGAATAACGATATTTGGATCGAAAATATTAATTTCAGTAGCTATGGGTATTGAAAGCGTCCGAATAAAATCACGTATACGCTTATCCTCTGAATATTTCACAAAAATTTGTTCAAATGGAACATCCGAAAAATACTGTTGATAAAGAGAGACTAACGCTTTTCCAGATGCATGTACTTCAATACAACCAGAATTGCCACATTGGCAAGAACTTTCATCTCCCATTACGGGTATGTGCCCTAGTTCTCCGGCGGCACCGTTTTTACCCCTGAGGAAATTTTGGTTTAAGTAAATTGAATTGCCAAACCCTGTTCCAATATAGAATCCTAAAACGATGTCCTCTTCTGAAATCGTTCTTTTAGAGAGTTCATATTGTAATAAATAATTGACGTCTTTCTCAATAAATATCGGTATCTTAAAATAATGTTGAAGATCGTCTACTATATTCGTATTACTTAAACACTCTAAATTCGGAGTGGAATGAATACTCTTCTTGTCCTTACTTATAACGGATGGAAACCCCATTCCAATAGCCATAACTTGTTTAATCCCCATATGCTCTTGGATATATTCTTCTAAAAATCGAATTAAAGATTCAATTGGCTCATGAACATTAATCACATCAACTACTTTTTTCTTAAAGTAGTAGAAAAGATTATTTTCGTGAGTGACTGCTCCTATCCGAATATGCGTACCACCAATATCCACACCTATGACATACTTTTGTTTTTTTATCTCCATATGAATTTCCTCACCTTAGTTTTGCTTCCAACCATTTTTAAGTAGGTTAAAAGATTAGAGTAGATTGGAAAAAGCTATCAGACTTGTGAAATGTCTTTAACTTCAAGATGAAACGTATCCATCATTTTATCCCAGGCAATATTGACATCTTCATCTAGTCCAAATAACCCTGAAGATCCAACAATTAATACTTCCGCACCAGCTTCTACAAGCTTTTTAAAAGTATTTTTGTTACAAGAGCCGTCGATTGTAATCAAATACTTATAGCCATTTCTCTCTTTTAATTCTTTTGCTTCTTTTATTTTTCCAATCATTTCTTCTACAAATTTCTGACCTGCAAATCCTGGGTCCACTGTCATAATCGTTAACTTATCAACGTGCTGAATATAATGTCTTATCGACTCTAGTGGTGTGGCTGGATTGAGGACAACTCCAAACTTTTTCCCTTTTTCCTTAATTTGATTAATCAAACGAAAAGCATTCCCATTAATCGTCTCTGCATGTAAGCTAATATAGTCCGCACCCGCGTCAATCGTCATTTCGACAAAGTCGGCCGGATTCGTTACCATTAAATGTGCATCAATCGGAACGTCCGTAATTTTTTTCAATTCTTGAATAAAAAAGGGGGAGAGCGTGATATTTTTAACAAAATGACCATCCATAATGTCAACATGATAAAAATCAGCTTTATCATTTAATACCTCCACTTGTTCTTTGAACCTCGATAAATCCATACACATTAATGACGGTGAAAACTTATACATGTAAACTCCTTCTTTCTTTTTTGAATTTTCAACTTTTCTTATTAGCAAAAAATCTATCTAAAGCAACAGCTCCAATAATTAAGGAACCCATGACAATTTGTTGATAATAAGTCGGGACATTTAAAATATTTAATCCATTATTAATAACGCCGATAATTAAAGCTCCCATTACGACACCAATGATTCTACCTTTACCACCAAAGAAACTAGTACCTCCAATAATCGCCGCAGCAATCGCAAAAAGTTCAAACCCCGTACCTGCAAGTGGCTCGGCCGCACCTAGACGAGCGGTTAACACAACCCCTGCTATCCCAGCACAAACTCCTGATATCATAAAAACAACAATCGTATATAACTTCACATTAATGCCAGAGAACCAAGCCGCTTGCGTATTTCCACCAATAGCATATATATTTCTTCCAAGCTTTGTTTTGTTTGTGACAAAGATTAAGACAATCGCCAAGGATAGGGCAATAATGACTGGTATAGGAATAAACCAAATATAACCAGCAATCCCTTGAGTGAACTCAATCGGTAACCCGTATACCGGACGGGCATCCGAGATGATGAGCGTTAACCCTCTAAATATCGATAATGTCCCTAATGTAATAATGAAGGGGTGCAAATTCGTTTTCACGACAAGGTATCCATTAATAAAACCAAGCAAGGCACCAACGACAAGCCCACCAATTAGGACGGAAAGAACGACCGGCACACCAGCTACTAAAAGTTTCGCTGTAATCATGCCTGTTAAGGCCATAATTGAACCAACTGACAGGTCAATTCCAGCAATTAAAATCGGGAAGAACTCTCCCACACCAACAATGATGTTAATAGAACTCTGTAAAATAACTTGTGTTAAATTAGAACCCGTAAAGAAATATTGTGGTGAAATAATGCCTAATATAAATATGATCAAAACAAGTATTCCGAAAGTACCATATTTTTGCCAAAGTGAATTAAATTGGTTGCTTTTCATTTGAATCCCTCTCCTTAAGATGTTGCTTTTGCCATGATATTCTCTTCTGTTGCTTCTTCACTTGTGAGAATCCCTTGAAGTTCTCCCTCCTGAAAAACAGCAATCCTATCACATACAGCTAATAATTCAGGTAATTCGGAAGAAACAACCAAGACCCCAACCCCTTTATCAGCTAGTTCCCTCATAATTTTATAAATTTCACTTTTAGCTCCTACGTCAATTCCTCTTGTTGGCTCATCAAAAATGAATAAATTAGAACCCGCTGCGAGCCACCTTCCGATAATCACCTTTTGTTGATTTCCACCTGACAATTCCGTGATATTTTGATAGATTGATGAGCATTTAATCGCTAATCTTTCTGTTTGATTTTCAGCCCACTTTAACTCTTCCTTGCGATTTAATAACCCGGACAAACCGCCATAATTCGAATTCGCAATTAACGAAGATATCGAGATGTTTTTCCAGATTTCAAAATTAGGGAAAAAGCCACTTTCTCTCCGATTTTCTGTGATATAAGCAATTTTATTTTTGACCGCATCATAAGGCGTTTTTATCTTTAATCGCTGGCCATTTAAAATAAGTTCACCAGACTTTATAGGGGCAGACCCTACAATTGCATTCATGAGTTCTGTTCGACCAGAACCAATTAAACCAGCAAAACCTAATATTTCCCCTTTATACAATTGAAAGTTGACACCCTTAATCTTTTCATCTTTTCTCGTGAAGTTTTTTACTTCCAACACCACTTCAGAAGTTCCTTGTGATTGATTTCTTGCGGTATACTTTGATTGCAATTCACGCCCAACCATTAACGTAATCAGCTCATTTGTTTCGATTGTTGCTAAATCTCTAGTCGCAACAAACTTGCCATCTTTAAGAACTGTTATCCGATCGCCAATCATTTTGATTTCTTTTAATTTGTGAGAGATGTAGACAATGCCTACACCCTCACTTTTTAATTGCCTAATAACCTTAAAAAGCTTAGCGATTTCTCCATCGGTTAAAGAAGAAGTTGGTTCATCCATAATTAATATTTTCGCTTCCGTCGCAAGAGCTTTCACGATTTCGACTTGTTGCTTTTCAGAGATTGATAATTCTCCTACTAGCTCTAAAGGATTCCGCTTCAGACCGACACGTTCTAAAAGGTCGATCGTTACTTTTTTCATATATTTCCAATCAACCAGTTCCATCCCTAGTACTTTTTTTGTCGGGAGTTTGCCAACAAAGATATTTTCAGCAATGGACAAATCATCAATGACACTTAACTCTTGATAAATAATACTGATTCCTAAACTCCCTGTATCTTTAGGAGTTAAAGCGCTATAACTCTTCTCATCAACCGTGATAGAACCTGATGTAGGTTCATAGACTCCACATAATATTTTCATTAAGGTAGATTTTCCGGCCCCATTTTCTCCTAATAGCACATGCACTTCTCCAGGCAAGAGAGTAAAATCGACCTCTTTTAATGCGGTTACACCAGAAAACTCCTTCGTAATTTTCTCCATATTGACTAGATAGTTCATGAAAACACTTCCTAACTTTTTTCCATGTATTATTCACTTACAATATACGAAGAGACGGTCACAAAATCGGGTTCTTCATCAGCATCTAAAATTTCACTATTCTTAATCGCTTCAACTAAAAGACGCAAAGACTCTTTCCCAATTTCAGATGAATCTTGTGCGACCGTAGCTGTAAGGCCACCATTTTTCACCGACTCAATGGCCTCTGGCTGTCCATCCGTCCCAACTACAATGATTTGCTCTTGTAATCCCGCATTATTAACAGCTTGAAGTGCACCTAAAGCCATCGTATCGTTCGCTGCATAAATCGCTTTTAAATCAGGGTATCTTTGAATCATGTTGGAAACGACATCCAGTGCTTTATTTCGATCCCAATCAGCTGGTTGGCTTGTGACAAGTTCAATCCCATCCGTACTTTCAAAAATAGATGCCGCTCCGCTTCTTCTCGCTTCACCAGACGCATTCCCAGATCGACCCTCAACGATCGCCACTTGACCTTCACCAATCGTTTCAACAATAAACGTTCCTGCTTGCTCACCAACCTGAACATTATCGGTCGTTACAAAAGCATTCACATTTCCACCCGCTTTGTGCAGTTCATCCATATCTACCTTTTCATCAATATTGACCGTTGGAATTCCATTTCTAGTTGCTGTCACGGTTGGTGAAATTAGATTCACTGGAGATAATGGAGCAAAAGCAATGCCGTCATACTCTTTATTGATTAAATCCTCAAAAATGCGAAGTTGCCCTTGAGAATCTTCTTCTGATTGCGAAGCTAAAATCTCCACTTCAACACCAAGCTCTTCCGCCTCTTCTAAAATACCTTGTTCCATTGTTGTCCAAAACGGATTTGATAACGTTTTCAAAACGACGGCGACTTTAATTGGTTTTTCCGAACTATCTGCATTTACTTCATCCGTACTCGTTGCAGAAGAATTACATCCAACTAAAAGCATAAAAAACAGGACAGCAATTGACATAAGACTAAATTTTTTCATTTAAATTCCCCTTTTCATTTTTGATTGTTAATTCAAAACCAAATCATGTTGATTCCCTTTTGAGAAATCGATTAACCAAACCTAATTTGTTCGATTGATTACATTTACTACTAAATCAAGGTAATCGATTAACCATTACTTTGTTTATTTGAGAAATCGATTAACCAATATTGCCGAGCTATTTAGTAAATTAGGAATCAATCATCCAAAATGTAACCCTTTACAAGATTCATAATAACGGTAAACGTTTATTTGTGTCAACTGTTAATTTAAGAAAATTCTAAATAAAAGAAAAGTTGGCTGACATTCGGAGTGAGTGTTGTGTGATGAACAGTATCTTTGAGCAGGGTCATAAACATTATTTTAACGAGAAAATAAGCTTTGCTCTTCCGCAATCGCTCCAATTGTGGAAGAGCTATTTCTATTGAATCGAATCTTTGTGCAGCAGTGACTTTGTTATGTTAATTATTTTTCTTCATCCAAAAATCGATTAATGGAAAACGGAGAAAGATCGATGTCATTCTTACCTGACATAATTAAATGACTTAGGGCTTGTCCAACGGCACTACTGAATTTGAATCCATGTCCGGAGAAGCCTGCTGCTATCGCAACATTGGAATATTTCGGATGTAAATCTATGATAAATTTTTCATCTGGGGTAAGGGTGTACATACATGTTTTTCCGTATTTCAATTGATCAATCTCCGGGATATGTTGTTTCAAAAATTGGACCAAATCTCCTTTATCCTCTGAGACTTCACCAAATTCTTTCATTGAAATATCTGGATTTATCTTCTCTCCGCCATCATGACGACCTACTTTGATCCCTGCCCCATCAATACTCGGAAAACCATAATAGATTCCGTGAGATGTCTCAAATGCAAAAGCTGGAAAGCTTTGATGATTATAGATTTTTTCATTCGCATCAAACCAAGCAAACGTCTTTCTTACTGGTGTAAGCGGAAGATCTAAATCGAGCATAGCTAGTAGATTCCTAGACCCTGCTCCTGCAGAAACGACTAACGCTTCCGAATAAAAGGTCTGTTCGTCCGTCTTGATTGTCACACGATCCCTTTCAACAGACATTTCTCTTACCTTGCTATTTGTAACGATCGTAGCACCGTGTACTTCGGCAAGTTCTTGATAGGCTTTAATACTTTCCTCACATTTTAAGACACCTGATGTCGGTTCAAAGCAACCAACAGAATCGTTAGGTAACGAAATTCCAGACCACCGACGCTGAACTTCACTTGAATCCATAACCTCCAGTGGTAACGAATATTTGTTAGCACTCGTGATAATATTTTGGATAAAATCGGATTGTTCCTTTCCAACCCCTAACACTCCTGTTTGAATCAATAATTCCTTTTCGCTAGCCCTTTCTAAATCTCTCCATAATTCCTGAGCTTTTAGAATAAGGGGTACATATTCCTCCCCCTCCGCATAGGCATATCGAATAATTCTTGTCCCCCCATGATGGCTCCCTTTGTTATGTGGTGGGTTAAAGGAGTCTAATAATAAAGTTTTCTTTCCACTCTTAGATAAATAATAACCTGCTGCCATGCCCATTGAACCAGCACCAATGATGATTACATCATAGTTCATATTCTTAAACCTCCATAAAAATTCTAATTATTCAAGTTTTCATAAATGATAATAGGCATTATAACATTTTGATTCTCAAAAGTATGGTTTTCTATCTTTGATCACCAGATGAATGGCGGTGGTAAACAGTCTGTCATTCGGTGGTAAAAACTATGTCAGAGGTGGTATATTTCATTGATCATAATCAGCGGAAAATACAATGTAACTGTTAGATGACAATTGATTACACTCAATAAGAATGTACCACAAATAACATCAAGGAAAAATCGTGCAAGCAAGAAAACGGAAAATCATTTAATATATAGGTAAAGTAGGAGTATGGCAACGATTCCTGTTTTTTTAGACCCATTTATTTCCACTTATTTGAAGGCGTTCATTTTTTCTATGTGTGAAACCACTCATATTGAATGAGAAAGGATATGTTCAAAAATGGAAATTAAGAATTTAATTAGAGTTAAGACAAGACAGGAATTGAGAGATTGGCTTGAGGAAAATTCAAATACAGCAAGGTTTTGTTGGGTAATAGTAAGCATGAGTGAACAAACTGAAGCCATCCAGTATCTCGATGCAGTTGAGGAAGCATTATGCTTTGGTTGGATTGATGGTATAAAGAAAAAAATATCAGATACTGAATTGGCTCAAAGGCTTTCTCCAAGAAAGAAAACAAGTAATTGGACAGAATTAAATAAAGAAAGGGTAAGGAGATTAGATAAATTAGGCTTGATGAAAGAGGAAGGACTGAATATTCTCCCTGATATGCGACCAGAATCTTTTACTATAGATAAAGATATTGAAACGCTTCTGAAAGAAGACGAACAATTATACCAGAACTTCATTAACTTTCCTGAACTATATAGCAGGATTAGAATTGATACAATACAAAGTTATAGGAATGAACCCGATATTTTTAATAAAAGGCTAGATAAGTTTATTGAAAACACACGAGAAAATAAAATGTATGGTCAGTGGAATGATCATGGCCGCTTGGTGGGCGAAAAAGTGTCGCCATCCACAATCCCGATTCCGATTAATTGTCGTTTGAAGAACCTTTTTTAATTGCCCAAGTATGGTAGGCGACTCCATGTCAAACTTACTTTTTAAATCCTGAAGTGTCATTGCTACTATTTATCCCTCTCGAAATCTTGGTGTTAGACAGGTACCAATTCGACTTTGGCTTACACTGCCAATACACACCAGTCCTATTAATGTATCGCTCAAAACGATAACCACAATGATGGCAATGCATTCTTTTACTGAAAGATGCGTAATGGTACTTTGGCGGTTGTGTATTTTTTTGTCTTAGATTCAATCCGCTCCTGTACCTTCTCAAAAACCTCCATGCTTATAATGGCAGGGTGTGTATTTTCAATGGCAATATGGTCTTGTCCCTCTTTAGAAAATAAGATCTTCGAGTGCACCCTAGCTAGTTTATTTCCGGTATAGGTTACTGTCTGTAGCATGGCTTTCACCGTATTAGATTGCAGACATCTTTACCTCTTGCTGTTTTGATTCCCCGTCTCATCAATGCTTGCGTTATATCTGCATAGCTCCACTTTTGAAGGAACCAATCATATATTTGTCGAACGATTGCTACATGGTCTGGATTAATATTCAGCGTAGCTCTCCCACCTTTTTTCACTCTGTTGTAACCGAAAACCTGATTGAATTTTGCATTACCTTTTTTGAAACTGTTTTTCATATCCCCATCTTGTTGCATTTGATATTGCCTCGATTTCTTCTTGCACTAATGCAGCATGTGTACTTAATAGGAACTGTTATATTCAATAAAAGTGTCGAGGTGTTGTTCCTCAAAATACACCCCAACCCCCATGAGCCTTAAGTTCTTCAACAATTTCTATAAGGTGTTTTACATTACGACTTAAGCGAGATACACTTTTAGTTAAAATAAAATCAACCCGCTTCTGCACACCCATTTCGTATTTTCACTCACACTTCAACTCTCCTCTTGAGCCGTGGAAGAAAGAATGGTTAAGAAAAGTTCCAATTTAGAGTCTAATGCATCGATATTCTCTTTCTCGAAAAATACTCCAAGAGTCGAGATAGATAAAAAATCTATATATTAAATTATATCTGTTTCTAAATGCTAGATATTATATCTACTTCGTATTTTTTATCTTTTTTATCTTTATATAATGATGTTTTTGCAATTTTGAACATTATGTGCGGTAGATGTTTTTATAAAAGAAGGCAAACCAAAATAGCCCATCACCAGTTAGGTAATAAGCTATGAAGACGAGTTTCTTCTAGTATATTATTAAACTACGAATGCTAGAAAAAAAGAGAAAAAAGTATTTATAATCGCCTCTTGTTAAACCTTTCAGCAAGTTTACTAAGCGTGTCCTGTTTTTTCTTATCTTCTTTCTGTTTTTCATAATGATATTTCATTTGCATTTGTTCTTGGTCCACTATTTTTCTAATACGTATCTTTTCATTATGGCTTGTTGCGAACTCTTCAACAACATCATACCAGTTTTTCACGAGAAGTTCTGGAAATTCTTGCTTTCCTTTTCCACCGTCCTGAAATGCATTATCATTTGACTTCATAAATGGCATCTCAAAATGATCTGCATACAAGGCTGAAACAAATTCACCCTTATTACGCTCTTTAGGATCGTTTTTCAACCCATTCGTAAAATGAAAGTCACTTAATGCTTGTTCTAAAAAATCACGATCGTCTTCATCTATATGTATTTCATGATGAATAACTAAAATATCATCGTTTTCTTTACATTCCTTAAAATAAATCGCAATGTCTTTGTATTTATTATTATTTTGTTCCCATGCCAGTATTTCTTGTTCAACTACATCAGCAAATACTAATTTTTCGTATTTTTCCAAAACTCGCCCCAAAAAGTCACTTAAATATAAATACACCCACATATCTGTATCACAAATAGGATACTTAGAAAAATCAGGATTCATATTTTTTCCTCATGCCCTCTAACAATTCTAAAACCGACTGGGCCTTTTCGGCAGAAATTCGATCTTCTTCCAGATTACTATATAGAAGTTCATAGAACCTTTGAGATACAGAAAATTTGTTTGTTGGAAGAACTAAAGTTTCGTCCCCACCAACTCCATGTATTTTATTTATTAGTTTTTGGGCGTTTTTTTTCGTTCCTAGGTTGTATCGAACGGATAAATCCATTTTATAAGTCGGATATAATTTTATTAATCTAGTGATAAGTGCTTTAAAACTAACTCGAAAATAATTCTGCATAATAATAAGGTTATCATATGAAATGTACTTCAGATTGGATAACCCATTTTGACGAATATACCTCCGTACCATGTCTTCCGGCATAAGTATGCAACTCGCAAAATATTCTGCTCTTTGTTCCATCTCACTGTGTTTAATATCATTAAAAAGACTAATCCCCCCAATATCACCTGTATAAGCATGATAAACCTCATGCCACGCAGAATAATATTGTCTACCTAAAGAATGAGAGCTATTTACAAATATACAATTATATTCACCTTTTTTTATATAAAACCCAGATAAATTTTCATGTGCTGGAAACCTGACAATAAAATATCCCAACTGCTCCAAGGTATTGAAAGTATCCTCAATAGGTTCATCTCTGTTGAGGAAACGACTTCGAAACTCTTCAGCAATTGGGACTACCGATTGATATAACTCCTCTTTTTGCAAAGGTGTTAATTTATTTTGCTGTGACAAAGAATCACCCCGAACTAACTACTTTGTTGCAATTTTTTCTTGCATTACCATTTCATCAAAAATAAAATTAGCAAACTGAACAGCTTCTTGAATCTCTGGATGTTTTTCATCACTTGTACGGAAACTAAGAGAAGTCATGTCATCCACTTCTTTAGCTAACATCTCATCCTTGCTCATATTTAAAAATGCCCCAATCAGTTTATATACCTTAACATTAAAGGTTCTTGATGCATTTTCAATACTTTGCCAAAATGATACGTCAACACCATATTTACTTGATGCTTCTTCAAGAGAAAGGTTAAGTTCTTTTCTTCGCTCTTGGACTAATTTTGCCAACTCATAACGTGTATATCTTGGTCGTTCAGAAGGATTTAATTGGATTTCATCCAAAATTGTCGGCATTGTATCCCTCCATTCCATTCATCTTATTTAAGTATATTAAATGTTAGGTATTTTGTAAATGACAATTGCCCTAAACATTTACTACCATAAACATAGGTAGTGATTATTATACCCTAGTTAGATTTTCACTAATCATCAGCGAAAATATAAAAGTACAACACCTTTCCTTATACTTTCCCCATAATACTTTTTATATGTGTTTTTGATACCAATCCAGTAGTCCACTGGAATGCCAACTAAGCCATATTCAAGCTTTCCCTTTAGAATGCTTTTCCATAGAACCGTTATTAGTTCCTACCTTCTTGCTTGTTTAGCAGCTTCTTCTCTCACGGGTCTATATGCATTCACAATAAAATGATATATTCTAAAACGAGATAGATTTTCAGGATTTTTATGTATTAAAATAATAACGTTTTCTAATTCATCAAAGCTCGAGAATTACTATAATGTTTCAAAGTATTTATTGACATATATTTCTTTTTTTAAAAAGAGAGATTCAACACCTGAACTCAGGGTTGTTTTACCGTTAATTTAAAAATATCGCATTTTAACTATAGAAAAAAAGCGAAAACTTCCGTATCGTAATTGTGGTCGAGACAAACCACGAGAGGAGTTTTCGCTTTGTATTCCAAGTTTATTAAATTGATTTTGCCTTTACCATCTTTTTTACTATTTCTTTACCATCTGACGAAGAACCAAATGTATTTCCAGTAAAAGTCACTCACCAGACCATCCAATGTCCGATTTGCCAAGGAAACACGATTCGCCCCGATCAAACGTGCCGTCGTTTTCGGCATGGCTATGCTTGGCATTTTGGATAGAGCTTATGGTGCCTCGCCAACGCTGTAAAGAATGTGGATTTACTTTCTCCTATGACTATGGTTTAGAGCTTGTTCGTTCTTCGACAGAATCCTTTCGTCGACAAATTGTCAAGCATTGTCAGGGACGGTCTATAAAGGATGTTTCGTGTGACTATAACCTTCCTTATACAACCGTAAAACGCTGGTTTTATTTATACGCAGCCAATCAATTGGCGGAAGAATCCGCGAATCAAATTTGTGTCGATGAATTTGCCCTTCGAAAAGGACACAACTATGCGACAAGCGTGTTAAACGTGGATACAGGGCGAATTTTGGCGATTGTCCGACATCGGAAATTAAGGAGCGATTAACGGGGTCTATCCGGACAGTGGTTAGTGATTTCGCACCGGCGATGGCCCAGGCGATTCAAACGATCTTCCCATCAGCTGTTCATGCGTTGGACCGTTTTCACCTCGTCCAATTTTTCACAAACGCTCAACAAAGACGAAGACGGTATTTAGGTGAAGCGAAAAAGCATCATAAATCACGATTTATCGATCGTTGTTTAGCATGTAAACCAGAAGAATTAACAGAGGAAGAGCGTGGATTCGTGACAGAATGGCACAAAGAAGATAGACAGACTAAGCACATTTATCAAGCTTTAAATCACCTACGCTATGTCCTAAAAGCAACGACAACGAACCAAGCGAAGCGTCGATTAAAAGGATGGTTCCATCATAGGTATCAATACCATCTATGAAGTGCTGTTTCAAAGATTGCCAAAACATTGATTGCACGAGAGCAAGCGTTAGTAGATACGATTATTTCTCCGCTTTCAAATGGAATCATGGAAAGCACCAATAATAAAATAAAACTTATCAAAAGACGTGACTTTGGCTATTATAATGATGCCCATTTGTTTCTGAGATTACGCTTGGAAACGGGGCATTAGATTTGTCATCCCCGACTTTGGGTGATGAACCAAATAATTACACGTGTTATAAATAAGAAAAACACATCTAAGATTTGATGTTGTTTTTCTTATTATCAATTCATAACTTGAATCAAACCATAATAAAAAAGCACACCCATTACCAAATACCCCCTTTTTAGCACTTAATATACTATCGTGCTCGTATAAGAACACAAAACTATCCATATTTCACTGCGAGAAGTATCATTGTACTGACTAACAAAAATTTTATTATTCTCATTCCAATTTCCTCTTTAATTAAATGTCAACGCTCTAACCTACGTCAACTGCATTTCCAAGAAACACCTCATTTTAACTGAAGACCACTGAAAAGGTCAATTGACCGATATTCTAATCTAAAATATCTGGTTTTTACCCTCTTACAATAATGGGATAAAATCAAACTTTTCATCACGATATAGCCCCTATAAATACATAAGAAAATCCCTTTTTATACTTAGATATCTTCCCACATATACCTAACTTCTTTTAATTTGGAATATCTTAATTCTTCAATTATTGCAGCTAAATCTTTTGAAATACTAATCCCATTTTGAATCAGCTTATCATAATATTTTCTTATTAAAATTGATAAACTATAAATAGTATCAATAAGCTCTCTGTTGGATTCATTAAATGACAAGTCCAGTTTATCTATACTTTGTCTAAAAGCTTTAATAATTCCACTTCTATGGTGCTCTTGGATAAGAATTGGATGATCAATTACAGATATCAATTTAGAGATAACCATGCTACTTCTGGATAAATCAAAGTATTTTAATGAATTGATTAATTCATTAAGGTGATTTGAAATTTTTACATTTTTCACAGACTTTTTCTCAAACACCAATAAGAGATTAAATACATTCATTGCTTGACCTAACTCATCCCTCTCACCAATTATTGCTCTTTTCATGAGGTTATCAATATCCGCCTCAATACTTTCATCTTTAGTTACTTTTTCTATAATATCTATAGAAGGAGATGTAACATTATTATCAAGTAAGAGGTTCTTAACATTCTTCACTTCAACAACTACACCTTGAGTATATACTTCAGACAAATATGCTTGAGCTGCAAGCATTGCAACAAAATCACCTAATCTAATAAACCTCACTCTGCCTTCTTTTTCAGTTCCGAAAATATCATACTTCAATGTTAGTAAGCTTTTTTCATTATCCAAATACTCATAAATGTACTTAATTATTTTTATAAAAAAATCACTTGTCCATGCCAACTCATATGAGACCTTTTCACTTTTGCTAAAATCAGATACCCTTCTAAAGTATTCTATATATTCATTTATACGGATATCAATTGTGGTTATCCCCGAAATTGTTCTCTCATTCACTGATCGAATAAATCGTGGATTTTCTAAAAAGTTCATATAAAGGTTCCCGAGATCAACATTATTGGGATAGGGTAAATTGTCCCATAACCAGACATAGAAGTTACTAGTTTTAGGAAATCCTAAATCATTTTTTTGCCCCCAAAGGGCTTCCGCAATTTCACTTTTATATTTACCAAGGGTAGCAGCTGATTTAATTAATATAACTTTGCTAATACCCTTATCTCTAGTTACTCCATCACTTGATTCAATTTCTTTAACAACTTTGTTGAAGACACCATCTGATATTTCAATATGAAGGTCAATATACGCATCAATATCTAAAAATTCGGTTAGAAAATGGAATGGAATACTATCTGATGACAATAATTCATGAAGATAATGTGAGAGAATATCTGTACTCATTGAAAATCGAATTCTCCTGAAAAATTCTGTAAGTCTCCTTGAATCACTGTCATCTAGCAGTTTTCTCTGTTCTATTATTTTCTCGCTCAAGTTGATTACTTTATCATCCTCCATTGCGATGGAGAACCGTGATAGAATATCATAAATAGTTTCTTGCGTAATAATTCGGTTCCTTCTATTAAAATTATCTTCAGAATTAAATTTATCAACAAGCTTAAATAGCTGGTCAGAAATAGTTTCAATCCATCCTACATCCGATGATACTATCAATTCCCTTGTGAAGAAAGTGTTTATAATCTTCTTATCATTGGTCCGGATAATTGATGACCATTTCCAAGTTGGAATTGAACTTGTTGGAATTATCCCTTTTAAAGCCAATGCTAGGATTTCTTTATGATCACTAAAAGTATTCGGTAAACATAATAGATCCTGAAACATTACATACTTTAAAGGCTTAGATACAGCATCCTGTTCTTTTTTAGTTGCTGTCCCATAACTAACTTTGTATGTACCTAGATTGAAACCTGGTTTTTCCCCCCTTGATTCATTGTAAACAAGTAGAAGTGAATTACTGACACCATTTTTTATTTGGTTGTATATATTTCTTACGTTATAGCTATTTGAATAATACTCTTTATCCGAGAAACTATCATCAAAGGATTCCCTCATTCCAGACATCAAAGATCTTGCACATAAATTTAGATACCCTTTGAGTGAAGCAGTTTTATGCTCAGAATACTTCTTCTGGGCCAAAGTCGCTGAAACTTTTCTTAATAGAGCTTTTCCCTTTTCATCTTCACCAATTTGTTTATATAAAAAAGCCTTTTTTAACTGTATATCCAAGGCGATACCATGATTGATTCTCTCAATTTCTTCAGTAGCTTGAGAGTAATCAAATGATCCAATAAGGAACTTGCATTTCTCTATCTGCAGCTCTTCTTTAGAATAGCCATCAACATTTGATGACGCCTTCTCTATTTTTGAAAACAAGTTATTATAATCTTGATCCCTTCCATCTATCCGGTACATTTCTAATAAATAGAGAGCTACGTCAACCCATGATGTAAGAAGAGATTTTTCAGTTCTCAATTTCTCTTTATTAAATGTGTCTATCAAGGATTTCACTTTATTTGCTTCGCTATCCTCCAAAATTGAGTAGCTTCGTCTCAATAAATACACAATTTTTGATAATATATTAACTTGCTGGGTACTCGGTTCTAATTTAAGTAGTTCATTGAAGTGATATCTTAACGAATCGATAAATCTATCTGTCTCTTGGGTACTTGGGAAAGCCAAGTAGCTATTTGTCTTATCCTTCATCCTCGATAAAAATTCTTCCATAATTTCAAAATATTTATCATCAATAGATTTGTGGAAATCTTCTTTAAACTGCAAGTTCTTATAAGGAACTGGTTCAAAGATTTTTTCTTTTTCTTGCCCATACTCAGTCAAGTTATTTAAAAATTCTTCTAAAGCTTCATGATGTCCCACATTCGCTTTCTCATCGAACATATCCCCAATATCTATTATTGTAATGTTCTGGTTCTCAAGTGTCATTTTCTCAGCAGAACTCATGTTTTGAAATAAGCCAACTAAATAAATAACAGGACAGTTTTCACCCATATTGTCTCTGAGCCAACCAAGCCAACTCAGAAAGTTTGGATCATCTCCAGAGAATCCGATTAAACATAATTGTGTTTCAAGCATGGCTTGTTGTACTGTATTTACAAGTGGTGCATATTGAACTGGGTAGGTACGATAATCCTCTTCAGATATAATGTAGTTTTTTGAACTATCGACACTACCGTGAAGTTTTATTATCCTTGGATGGGTGCTTCCTGGCAGATCATTTTGATTTGTTAGGATTTTGTAATTGAATTTTACGTTAATTTTATCGATCGTTCTTTCTAGTAGAGTATCATAGTTGGTGGTGAATACATCCCTCCAATTCAATGAAAGAAGCTTCTTGTGCAGATCACCCGGAATGTACTTATCGTCATTGATGTTGCCTTCAATGAATTTGTTGAGTTTGTTTCTTCCAAAAACAGCTTTGTACTCTTCTGCCAGTTTCAATACATTTTTTCCTGAAGTCTTCTTGATCTTTTGAATTTCCCAGTTTTTAATATCTACTTTATTTCTGGGTTTCTTATATAACACTTCAAACATCGATACTGCAAGTTCTTCCCAATTTGGTGCAGATGTTTCATCATCAACTACATCAGCATTCTTTGAAAACCCTGCTCCTACCATCACTGAAGCAGCACCATATAATGCTGGATCATGAAGCCTCTTAGCAATATCTTCAATGTATGAGTAAATCAATGTTCCACTCAAACTATTGCCTCCATTCCAATATTTATTTCTTGCATTATTTAGTTTGACCACATTTTATTATATGGAATATACATGAACCACTTACCGTCATTATAATACCTTGTCCGAAACTACCTCCTGCTTTAAATCGCAAGTGAGACTTATTCTCACATATAATATCTATTCTTAAATATCCAGAATATAGACTATCAAACACAGTAATCATGACAATGTTTAGTGGGGTGTATATTTCAAGATGTTTTTTCTTTTTATAAGGTTTTCAATCATAATTTAAATTGAATTACCCCAAAACAAGACACCGATACCTCTAAATTAAAACAAGCATCAGAAAAACTTCACTAACTTGTTGACTCCCCTTCCATAATTTAGATTTACTTCGTTGTGCAGTATGGGTCTATAGTATACGTACCATCCACTTCGAGCCAAGACATTATTTCACACTTATATCCATCTATGTCTTTAAAAAGTCCTGTATATCCCCAATCATCTGCGGTACCTTCTTTCGTAACTTTGCCACCAGGCCTTTATACACGTGAAAGAATAGAATTAACCTCCTTAGTATCTTTGACAGTGTGACTGAAAATAACGCTAGAAGTGTTTAGATTATCTTTATGCTATTCAATCATCTGAGTGAACCCTGAACGCTCATACAAAACTAAAAACATTTTTCTTTTTAGAAAGAAAGCAACGTGATCTTCACACGATGAAATTTTATCTTTCGGAAGAGCGAATACTTCTCTGTAAAATCCTGTTGACAGAACTAAATTCTCAACAGAGATTGTTACAATATCAACTTTTGGATTCATCATTTATCACTCCTAGACTTTTTAAGTATGGACGACAAACTAAATAATCTTAATTACATTTCATTTTACCATCCATTTCCAACTATCTATTGATATACCTTATTCCGTTAAAAAGCCCGTTTGTTGAAAACTATCCACAAAAAATTTCTTTCTGCAATGCACATTCTTCCATACTCGAAGTTATTTCTTACGCATTTTGAATCAAATATGAAAAGACGATCACGGTGAACGTAATCGTCTTTTAAGTATTTATTCTATTACGAGTATCGTTGTGGCTAGTCAACATCAAATTAGACAACTTTTTTAAGGTGTCCAAGTTTGTATTCAATCGGCTCAAATAGCCTAGTGTTCCATAAATTCATTTGTAATTAAACCAGCGGATATGGCTATATAATTCATTTTCCATCTCTTCAAGGCTATCAAAATGACATCCTTTGATGAACACTGTTTTAATGATTTTAAACGTAGCTTCGGCCACTGCATTATCATAAGGACACCCTTTCATACTTAACGATCATTGAATGTTAAATGTTGCTAATGCACCGTCAATAAGCTTGTTCTTCGTATAGTGACAGGCACCATTAATTCACTTCGTCATCGTCCCTGACATCTTCCCAATACTAGCTAATGCATCGAGTGCATTTGTACTCATTGTACTTGAATCCGTATAAAATTCGTTCAATGCGTCTATAAAAAATTGTTCGGTTTCGTGCACTTTAAATCCATTAAGATCTAAGTGATATAACGCATTCGATACTCCATGAAACTTTTGGTTATCGGAAAGCATTATCCACTCGTTCCCCGTCATATCATCTAAATATGTTTCTGAGTCAGGTAATAAACTATCGCTTTTGTCAAGTTCCTGTGCTTCTTCAGCTAATAAGTTTGATATCTCTCCAATCGGTTCAAAACCAGTATAGCCATGAAACTCAATTTCACCACTAGTCCTAACTGTAGTAGCATTGATTACAGGCATTTCACCTTTATCCCATTGTTCCTTTGTTAGTCCTGCTTTAGTTCCATTAAGAACCTCATCTTTACTTAAACCATTTATATAATCTGATACCACATCGAAATTATACTCATGGGAATGAGATTCTACATAATGAACACTCGAATTAACGGCCTCTAAATATATACCCCCTTTTCCGAGTACATACGTCGGTAAAACATATTCCCCTTTAAATATATAGACTAGATAACCAATATCAAGATCTTGAATTACTGTTGGAAACAGCTTGTAATATTCTGATATATAGTTAGTAATATAAAGATACTGTTCTATTAAATCTAAGTTATAAAAATCTCCATTCATTTTTATACCTAATATCTTTCCTTCTTTGTCATGATTAGGAGCAGTCTCAAAGTATTCTTCAATGTACTCACTTGAGTTTAAATACTCTTCCCAATCTTGAATACCTAGAGTCAATACTACCTCCTCCTCCTCTTTCTCCTCATCAGGGGTATATTCAACCTTTGAGGAGCATCCAATCAAAAAAATAGATAAAGAAATAAATAGAATCAGTTTCATTTCCATCTTACGATAGCCCCTTTTTTACTTTATTTGATTTAATAGTAAGTCCAGATAACATATAAGTCTATATAATTATTACAATATGTTTTGATACTTTAGATTTGAGTTACGAAACTAATTTCTTTGTAGCGAACTGATATAATGACCAGATCGATTTATTTTGGAGAAAGAAAAAGGATTCTATTGTTTCCAATGTAACGCTTATATATAAGGCCATATATACGATAACGTTTAATCCTTCAGAAAAAAGCATAAAGAAAATCTCTAGCCTTTGACTAGAGATTTTCTTTATCTGTCTCTCTCTTATCGTACTTGGCTTTGAGATAAGAGCCACCTTTATATAGACCATATCCACTTACCCCAATTAGACTTAGACCACCCAAAATGATTACCCTTCCTGCCATTTGCCTACGTGGTCTGTAATATACATAATCGTCATATCCATGTAATTTTTCTAAAGATACATATTTTCCATATCTCCAAACTTCTTTTTTAGGGTCATTATCGCCCCAGGCATAAAAGTATTCATTAAATGCTTTTGAGAATTTAGACATAATTATCCTTTCTTTAAGCAAATATTTGTTAAGACCAACAATCCTGTATATACACAGGATTTTATTACAAAAATATAAAGGAACATAATCATCACATTGTTTCATTTTTATCTACATTAAATCAACCTCCTTCTATATGAATTTAGTTTCAATACGATCATATTGGGAAGAAGTTTCAAATTTCTATTTCAATAGAAGAAATGATGACTACCTACTTTCGCTAACCTGCTCCGTTAGCTTAAAAGAAAAAACATTAAAGTATCATGAAAACTCACACTAAAATAATACCAGAAAAAACGTATTGCTAATCACACTTTCCAACATTATGCTAATTTCTTGCTGCACAGTATTTAATCTACTACGTAATAAAAGAGTTACCCAATAATCAATCCCATTTACGTAAAGCTGGCCTTATTCAAATTCTTACATTAACGATATTCCCAACTATGGATGTACCCAATTTATAACTAGTAAGATTGCGGTGTTAAACGTCCTTCTATTGCTTGGTACACTTCATATCATTTTGTGGTAAATACTGTGTCAGAGGTGGTACATTTCTATGGCTGTAATGAGATGATTACAGCCACTTGATTTTACGACCAGAGCCAAGTTTTTTACCGGCAATCGCCAATTACTTTACCAACGAATCACAAAAGCCCTCCTAATTAACTGTTTAGCTCATCTATCGTGTCGTCAAGTGACAAGCACCTATCAAAAACACATCTCACTGGACCTAAAAATAAACTCACTTATAAATCCATTAATTATAATTAACTAAATCATTGTTCATTCCCCATTCTTTTTCATTGGATGATGATAATTTTTAAAAGGAGATATTCTCATTGAAAAACCATGAAACACCTGAAGAAGATGCAAAAAAGATGAAACTATTAACAGAACAGCTCAACAAAGAAGTCGGAAACATCATTCGCTCCATTCAAAAAGTAAAAGATATCAGCCAAGATGATCTTATCCAAAAGGACTGATATAGGTCTTCTCTTAGTCCGCTCGAAAGCTAGTATCAGCCATAATCCCGATGAGTGAAGTAGTAAAGAAAGATTGCATTATCGCAACACTTAATATGAAGCATTGCAGAGATTTTAAAAAGGTAAGACCAATTTAATCATTCCAATGTAAGTGGCATCTTCACATCTAGTTCAAGTCTTTTCAATGGAATGGTAGAGTTGTTTTCAACATTATACATGTACTCTACTTCACTGGCAGAATCAATCTTATCACTTGGAATAATCATTATCATCAATTAAGAAGTAGTATCACCATATTCTAGGTCTCCCAGCAGAATCTAAGTCCTCCACACCATAACCCTTTCTTTTTAATGCTACTACTCTTTTAATCTCCAATTCAATTTCTTCAAATTTCTTATCTATTGTTCCTCTATTTTTCAGCCAGTGATAGTTTTTATAATGCCGTAAAATCTCAATATAATGGGAGTCCGTTTCTTCGATTTCGTTACTTAAGTCTCTAAATGTGCGAACCGCTTTCCTATAGGCTCCACGTTCTCCATAGAGGTGACCTAGATTTATTTTTGACACGGCCGTCTTTGATGGTTCATCTGGATAAAGGGATTCATTAATGGCCATTGCCTCTTCAAACTTAAGCCTTGCACTCTTATACTTTTTCTCGTGCATATAAATGACCCCAACATCATTTAACACATTGGCACTTTCTTCGTTTAGCGGCCCGTAATATTCATCATAGCCATCCGTAGCCTTTTCGTAAAATTCAATTGCATTCTCATATAACCCTTTTTCTATGTAATATTGACCGAGGCTGTGATACACCCTAGCCAATTCTACCAAGCTGTTGTAATCATTAGACGCTTCATAGATTTCTGCAGCTTTCTTAAATAGGTGAAAGGCTCTTGTTCGAAAATTGGATAGAGCTGACATTCGAGAGCCTAAGGACCAATAAAAATCTCCAAAGGAGGACATTACAAAAGCAACTCTTTCATCTTCTAATCCATACAATTCAGTATATGTTTTTAGGACGCTTTTATAATCTTCTTTTAGAGATACTTTTTCTTTAATCCCTTGTAGTCCTGAACTAATCAGAGCAAGTTTCTCTGTTTTTGCCATGACTAAATTATGAAACGTGTTCATAAGTGATTCTAGATGATAATCATTTGCTTTTTTTAATTGATAAATCTCCTGGAATATATTTAAGGCATTTTGCTTTGATTGTACATTACCAGGATACATACATTGTAAAACGGCAAACCCTTCTTTAATTTCAAGGTAAAGCTTTAAATCACCTCCATAGGATGTATTGACATTGGTTGAAAGGAGCTCATTTATACTCTCTTTATATAGGCGAGTTGCTTCCTCTAGCTTCCCCTTACTTATTCTACCGGAAGTTAATAATGAGGCTAAGTTAGACTTTAGCTTTACTTGATCCATAGGATTATCAGAGAGGTCTAAAGCTTTTCTTAATAAACTTTCCGCTAAAGAAAAGTTACCAACATGTTCATAAAGTGCAGAAAGATCAGCATAAGCAACACCAAGTACACGCCCTTCCTGCTCATGCACCTCAGTGATTACCTCTTCATAAAGAGCGATTGTCAGTTCATCATCCTCTAACGTCGTTAATATTTCTTTAATTTCTACTAAAAAGACCTGTAACAGCTCCTGATTGCTCAACGTACTTTTCAATAAATACAAATACTCAAATATTATTTTTCTTACGCTATCCATTGAGACAAAATTCTTTTTAAGTGCAGTCAATTTTTCTTTATAATAGAGTATGAGCGTTTCTTGAATGAAAGGAATCGTTTCGGGAAAATGATTCGAAAGGTGTTCTAATGCTGCCTTTCTTAAGCTTTTTTCAATAACCCATTCTTCTTCAGGCCCTTGACTCCTTTTTTTCACGAAAGATAAGTCCACAAAGGATCGGTAATCGAAGATGTTTAATCCAGTACTCAATTCTTTTGTTAACAATAGAAACATTTCTTTATTCCAAAACCTCGGTACTGCCAAAGTAAAAAGTGTATCTCTTTCAGCCTTTTGGAGGTAGTTTTCAAATCGCTCAAATAAATCATTCGGTATTTTTTCAAATTCTTCCACCGAAGGAGTAGCATCAAATTGCTCGCGTAATTGATGATACCTTAATGCAGATAACCTTAAGTTTTCTGGAACTTTGCTTGTGGAAATTATTTCACTTTGTATTTCAGGCTCCAATACTCCTGCATCGATTAAATACTCTTTACTTTCAAGTTCGCTAAACTCTAACACCTCTAAATCATTTAACTGCCCTTCCCAATACTCATCCTCTTTTTTCCAAGGAACGTTGTCTCTCCCGCAAATAAACCATTGAACTCCCGGCGTCAACTTAATCAACTCCCGTATCCAATGGTCCTTTAGGGAAAGAGACCCCCAACCCCTTTGCCCTGTCCACAGGTTTTCATATGTATCAATGAAAATATAACAGTTCTTTTCGCCGTTTTCCTTAAGGTAATCGATTAAATCCTGAGCGAAAAATTCAGGAAGGTATTTCAAAATTTCAGATGCATCCTTTGCAATCAGCTTTGACAGATGCTTGTTTTTACGTTTAATAACCACATCATTTTTAGCACGATTTAATTTATGTGTAGCTTTAATTAATTTTGGTAATACCCTTACCCACGGAATCTCCTCTGAAGCCTCAAAAATATCCTTTGAAACTTGTTTCAAGCTATTCGAATCTAGAGAAAAATAATCTCGCAGAATATCATTAGTTAAATCCACCTCATCTAGGTAAGGAATATCTTCTCTTAAAATGGGAGAGTACGGTTGTGTTTTATGCCAATAATGAAGGTAAGCCATTTCAAAAGCAGGTAATTTTATGTTGTATTTAGCTGAAAGCTGATATTTTAAAAAACTTAAAGCATGACTTTTCTCCCGATGCTCCGGAATGGAGAAGTCAATTTTAAGAACAATATTATCACTGTTATCTTCCATAAATTCTATTATACGTTTTGAAATATAAGTTTTACCAATCCCTCCAATTCCATAAAAAAACTGGACAGGTTTTCTAGGAAATTCATTAATTACTCCCACATAGTTCTCTCTACCAATAAATTTATTTATTAGCTTATGGTACAAACGATCCTCCAACTACAATCCTCCTATTCTATGAAACCTTGACTCCATGCCCACCATAATTTATCAAGTAACTTGCTATGGGAGAAGTCGATTCACTTGTTGACCATTATTTCTTTATCTAGATATTCGTCCTCTTCAATAGATTTACTATATTAGCTGTTAACACATATTTCTTATAAATTTCATTATTAAAAATATGTCGATATTGTTGAACAATTTTCATTGCATTACTTTTAAACTCTGTTGCTTATTAGTTTAAAGATACTTTCACATAGTGACTTAAAAATGGAGGAATTTATTGTGTAATATACTACATAATACAAGAGTTAACCATCAATCCCATTTGCATAAGGCCGGTCTCATTCAAATTAAATCAATTTTTTACATTAACGGTATTCCGAACTATGGATTTATTCATTTTATAACGAGTAAGATTTCGGTGGTAAACGCCCTGTCATTCCTTGGTACATTTCATGGCTGTAATAAGATGATTATGGACACTTGATTTTACCACTATTTCCAAGTTATATACCACCAAACAGCAATTACTTTACCATCATTCACCAAAATGTTTACCTACGAATCACAAAAGCCCTCCAAATTAACTGTTTAGCTCATCTGTTGCGTCGTCAAGTGACACTCACCTATCACAAAATACACAAGACCGAAAATAAACCTAATTTTACATCCATTAAATGTAATTAACTGTACCATCATTCATTCCCTATTCTTTTTCATTGGCTGATGATAGTTTTAATAAGGAGATATCTTCATTGAAAAACTATGAAACGCCTGAAGAAGAAGATGCGGAAAAGATGAAACTATTAAAAGAGCAGCTCAACAAAGAAGTCGGAAACATTATTCGAGCACTTCGAAAAGTAGCGGATATCACCCAAGATGAACTAGCTTATCAACTTAAAATCTCCGAACGCTACTTGGTTAAAATCGAAAATGGAGATGCGACGATGAATTTCCAAACATACTTACTAATTCGTAACTACTTTGGCAAAGAAAGCTTTGAAAAGGAAATGAGTCATATCGATCAAGAGCTCCTTAAATTAATCAAACAACAAAATGAAGACCTCTAGCTAAAACCTAATCCACGATATTACCCCGAATCACTCCCATTCCAATAATAAAGGAGCTTTGCCAATGTCCAAAACACTATTCCCTACTTATGAACCAACAAATGAAACGCTCTACATCCGTCCCTCCTTCAGCATTGACCATGAAGCCTACGTCAAGGAAATGCAACAAAACTATAAAATCAAACAACCTCCAAACCAAATCATCCATACGGCCTGCTTAGACGGTGGGGCCTCCTATGATGGCAGAAAAAGTGCTGTCATCCATAACACCGGAATCCAAAGTAAAATCCCTATACCGATTAATCCAAATCAAAATTTATACGCCTTTCCAACCCACTCCCCACAATCAGTCGATAACATCTGGATCTTCTTTCATAATGTCTACATATACAAAAAACACCCGACTGATTCAACTCAATCGATTATACAGTTTGTCAATCGAGAAACCTTAACCGTCCCGATTTCATTCGCCACATTAGAAAGACAAATGCACCGAACCGCTTATTGCGTCTTTCGGTTTGGAGACGGGAATTCTTCCGCTCATAGGGAGAACAAAAGCGTTAATTAAATGTTTGTTTAAGAGGATACAGAATATAAAAAAACTTAATATTCAGTCTTTTATTTTCATAACAAAACTCCTCTATATAAAAGAGAAACACCTTTGTTTCTACTTTATATAGAGGTTGTTATGGCTTTTGCTGCAATTCCTTCCGACGTGTATTGATAAAGTCTATGAACGTTCGCTCTATCTTATCTAAGTCTCCTAACTTCGCGTCTTGTCTAATATAACGAAGAGCTTTTTTAAGAGATTTTGGATACTCATCAAATTTTTTATCTTTAGTCGTATTCTTCACATTTTCTTCTTCACACATAACTCTTTAACCTTTCCACAATCTCTTCTACAACTTCCGATACTTGAAGATCTTCGTTTGCTTCCGCTCTAGAATTTATATCAACAAGGAGTTTAAGAAGTTCTTTTTGAGTGAGCTTTTCTGATATAATCATAGGAAACCTCCTATTTTTAATATTTTTGTGGTGGCAGTCAACGTATACTTACCGCTACGCCTGACAGTGATGCTATTGACGAAAGGTGGTGTATGTAGATGAGAGTCATTCTAGTATTATGTTCGATGTTATTTATATTAGTCTTGTCGATTACTAGTAATTTCAAAGCATTTATCCATCGTGGAGAGATTGGCTTTTCATTTACGACTAATCCTGATTTCATCAGTTTCTTTACAATCTATCAATTTAATAGTTCGACACTGATTGCACAAAAGGTTGGGCATTTTTTCATTTTTATGATTTTAACAGCTATTCTCGTATTCTGCTTCAAAAGCTTTACATTGAGCTTGTTCATTGGATTCAGTTTTGGATTAGCTACTGAAGTTATTCAACCTTTTTTCTACCGAAGTGGACGTATTCTTGATGTATTCATTAACTGGTCAGGGGTCATAATTTGTCTTCTTATCCTTGCCTGTTTTAAACAGGCTCTGAGTACATATTACAGTATAAAGACATCC
>NZ_ALPT02000008.1 GCF_000292245.2 Alkalihalobacillus alcalophilus ATCC 27647 = CGMCC 1.3604
AAAGCGAAGCCTGTTCGCTCAGAAGCGAGAAAAATTAGGGGCGGCTGATGAAGACGCTCTTTGTCTTCACTCAGACGAACCGATTTTTCTCGAGCTTCTAACAGGCGCAGCTGGATTGAGTATAAAGCGTAGTCCGTTCGGTCAGAAGCGAGAAAAAATACAGGGCCAACGTTAAAGTCGCTCTTTGACTTTATAAGGTGGACCGATTTTTCTCGAGCTTCTAACAGGCGCAGCTGGATTGAGTATAAAGCGTAGTCCGTTCGCTCAGAAGCGAGAAAAAATACAGGGCCAACGTTAAAGTCGCTCTTTGACTTTATAAGGTGGACCGATTTTTCTCGAGCTTCTAACGGACGCAGCTAGATTAAATATAAAGCGAAGCCTATTCGCTCAGAAGCTGGATTAACACTCCAAAAATTCTTCCTTAGCAAAGAGACTATTCATTGTTTGTGTAATCGCCTCTGCCAACTCAAGATGAACCATTTTTTTTTGATAAAAATCATTCATTGTTTCCCCTGTTTGACTAGCTGCAATCACTAAACTCTCTGGATTTCCCTGTACTAAACTCTTTTGATTTCCAACCGATAAAAAAGCCGATGTTTTTGCTTCTGTTACAAGGATTAACGCTTGTGAAAAAGCCCGTTCTGATAAGACCCCTTCGATAAAAACAAAAAGATGGAGCTTTGAATTTTGTTGTTTGCTTTGTTCAAGACTTCCTACTACTAAAATCTCCGTTGTTCCAATAGAAGCTTTCAACTGTATCGACTTGACAATGGTTCCTTCAATAGAAAAAACACCTAGTTGTTCTCCTTTTGCATTTGCCTCATTAAGACCAAACGACTGACTCCAGCCACTATTCGAAAAGTTAGAATAAAACTTCCACATATGCTCACTCTCAATCTCAAAATAACCCTCTTTTTCTGAAATATAGAGTGAGTTTATTAATTTGTTTCCACCTTCTTTTTCAAACGGTTCTAATGTAATGAGCGGCTTGGCTATACTCGGATGTTCATAGCGTTGAATTGAGGCATTATATACTTTTTTTAATTGAACCTCATTCATTACCAGGTTCGTATCAGCTAAATCTACTTCACGCCCGTCATCCATTAAAAGAAGACGATCACAATACAAACTAGCCAAATTTAAATCATGTAAAACGGCTATAACGGTTAACCCAGTTTCTTCTGTCAAATTTTTTAAGGCGTTCAACAAACTCATCTGATGCGATAAATCAAGATGATTTGTCGGTTCATCCAATAATAATACTTCTGGTTGCTGAGCAAGGGCACGGGCAAGTAATACTCTCTGACGCTCCCCTCCACTTAATGTATGAAGCAACTTATGTTGAAAGGATTGTATGTTGGTATCTATAAGTGCTTGCTCGATAACCTCTTCATCTTTTTTGGTTAATTGTTGAAGCCAACCTTTTTGGTACGGGTATCTGCCTAAAGAAACAATCTCTCTTACATCGTAATGAAAAGATAACTCCGACATTTGTGGCAAAACAGCCATACGTTTTGCGAGCTCCTTTGAAGGATAGGAACTTATATTTTTCCCATGAAGAGTGATTGAACCTTGTGCAAGCTTTAGGCTACCATTAATCGCATTCATCAACGTCGATTTGCCACTTCCATTTGGCCCCACAATCCCAAAAAATTCTCCTTTTGGGACTTCAAATGAAATATCGTTAACGACTTTTCTTTCGTGATATTGTATGGATACATGTTCAACTTTCAACATCAAATCACCTCTTTCACACTTGTTCTCTTCGTTGACGAATTAAGATAATCGCAAAGATCGGAGCCCCAATCATCGCGGTAATAACACCGATCGGTAATTCAGTTGGAGCGATAATCGTACGAGCAACTAAATCCGTTAAGGCAAGAAAACCAGCCCCAACAAACATTGATAAAGGTAATAGATGACGATGATTTGCTCCCCATAATAACCTCGTAATATGTGGAACGACTAGTCCAACAAAACCGATAGTTCCAGCGACTGCCACCGCACCGCCTGTTATAATAGTCGCCCCTATTAAAATCACATATTTACGAACACGAACATTGACCCCTAACTGACGAGCCGTTTCTTCTCCAAAAGCTAATGCATTTAACTCTTGTCGATTAAAAAATAACAAAAGAAAACCGATAACTAATAAGACTAGAGCCATCCACACATAATTCCAGCCCCGCATCGCAACACTCCCCATTAACCAGCCAATAATTTGTCTCAGTTCTTCCCCTGTTAAAGCGATCATTAAAGAGATAAACGCCCCTAAAAAAGAACTAAAGACGATCCCAGCTAATATAATCGTTTCACTCGACATGGAACGTTGCACCATTCTCGAGAAGCTAATAACGAGGATTAAAGTAATAAAAGCGGAAAGGATGCTCACAATAGGTAATGTGAAAAAACCTAAACCTGGGATCGTTATTCCCAAAAAAAGAACAAAAACAGCTCCCACTGCTCCGCCAGATGAAACACCAAGTGTATATGGGTCTGCAAGCGGATTTTTCAAAAAGCCTTGAAAAGCTGCCCCTGCTAACGCCAAACTAGCTCCAACAATCATCGCGAGCAACACACGTGGCAAACGAATTTGCATCACAATATTAACAATACTCGCTTCAAATTGTTCATTAATGGGAAAATAAAAACCGTGCGCTAAAATGATTTGAATAACCATCTTAAAAGGAATTTCCACACTACCTTTACTAACCGATAAAATTAAAGCAAATAAACAAAAAGCAATAACAATTATGTATTGTATAACTCGATTATTGATAAAAAACCTTTGGATAAATGGAGGCAGCAAGTTTCCCACTCCCTTCATGACAGCCAATAGAGAAGATTAGTGCCAATAAAAACCGTGTTCTCTCTTTCATGCTTTATTCCCTTCTACATCAATTTTTTATTTAGTCAAAAAGGCACTCCCCTAATGAGAGGAATGCCTGATAGTTTTAGCCATCAATTCATTTCGTTTACGATGATAATCGAATCAACAATTCACCCTATTCAATTCATATACTACCAAATTCATGCGTTTTCTGCTACCCTTTAATGCTAGATGATCGGTAACTTAAATGAGAAACAAGTTCCTTCGTTTAATTTGCTACGAACTGTAATTTCCCCTTTATGTGAATCAATAATGTTTTTAGCAATTGCCAGTCCAAGCCCTGTTCCACCTTTAGCTCGAGTTCTTGCTTTATCAGCCTTATAAAAACGTTCAAAAACATAGGGCAAATCTTGTTCAGCAATTCCCGAACCATTATCATCGACATCAAATAAAAAGTAATTTTCGTCACGATTTACTTTTACGGTCACTCGCCCACCTTTTGGCGTATGACGAAGGGCATTATGAATTAAATTCGTTAAAACTTGTTCAATTCGATCAGGATCAAAATAACCAGTCGGTAAATCTGCAATTGTTTCTAGGTTAAGAGAAATCTCTTCATCTTTTGCTAAACCATTAAACTTTCGGACAACCTTTTGAATAAAAGTGTGAATATCCATTTCATCCTTTTGTAAATCAACATAGCCTGCTTCCATTCGAGCGATATCAAGAAGTTCATTAACAAGGCGTCCCATTCTTAACGATTCATCATAAATAATCCGAGCCAATTCCTTTTTCTCTTCATGGCTTTCAGCTATATCATCAATAATTGCTTCACTATACCCTTGTAACATAGAAATGGGAGTACGGAGTTCATGAGACACATTCGCAATAAAATCTTTACGCAATTTATCATGCTGTCTCTCTTCCGTCATATCACGAATAACAGCCACGGCCCCACGGATTTGATCTGCATCATATAGGGGAGTCATTAAAATGGCCCAGCTCCGACCTTGAATATTCATCTCCAACTGTTGCTCTTTCTCACCAGCCACAACCTTTTGGAAGAGATTATTCAATTCGACTGGAGTCATTTCCTGATTAATCACACCATCTTCGTATAACCATGACTCTAAAAAACGCTCAGCAGGAGGATTTGTAATCATGACCTCCCCTTGCCGATTAAACGTAATAACCCCATCAGCCATACTAATTAAAATTCGAGAAAGCTGTTCCTTCTCTTGATTTAATTCAGTCATAGAGACGTTTAAATCTCGTGCCATTCGGTTAAAGGCCATACCTAATAAGCCAATTTCATCATGACTGACAATCGGAATTTTCGATTCAAATTTCCCCCTAGCCAGTTCAAGTGCTGCTTCACGCATTCTTCTTAATGGGGCGGTAATTCTCGTTGACAGAAAAAAGGCAAAAATCGTTGTCAAAACAATCGCGATTCCAGCAGATAAATAAATAATACCTTTTGTTTCTCGAGAAGTTTCCTCAATAACATCTAAAGATTGATATAAAAAAACAGCACTATTATCCACTTCATTTGTTCTTAACGGAACACCTGCAACCATTAGTTCAGGGGCGGTATAGTTGGAATCATCCAACATAAATTTGCCTTCTTCTATAACAACAGATTGCCCTTCAAACACTTGTGATAATCTTTCATTCTGATAAAACACTTCTAATGGTAAATTCCAACTTCCAGGCTCAACTTTATCCATCACTTTTTTCCCTTGATTGACAAGGATAATATTGATTTCTAAAAGCTCTGTATATTGGCCAATCCTCATTAAGGCTTCATCCTGATCGGTATATCCGTCATAAATGTTTGCAATCATATTCGCATGATGAACAAGTTGTGATTCCGCCTCTTGAATATGAAATTTTTCAAATGAACGTAATAACATCACCATTAAAATCGTTAACACGACCGTCACAAGCAAAAGAAATGTAAACCATAATTTCCCTACAACACTCCGCCAAAGCATTACTCTTTTTGACCTTCAAACTTATAACCGACACCCCACACTGTTGAAATCATCGCAGCAGCTTCTTGTGAAATCCGGTTGAGCTTTTCTCTTAACCGTTTAATATGAGTATCTACCGTACGAAGATCACCAAAGAAATCATAATTCCAAACGTCTTTTAAAAGTTGCTCACGTGAAAATACTTTATCAGGGGCTTGAGCTAAATAATGCAATAATTCATACTCTTTTGGAGTTAAATTAATTTCCTGCCCTGATACAGTTACGCGATGGGCATCATTATCAATAACAAGGTTTTGAAAAACAAGCATATCTTTCGCTTGCGTTTCCGTTTGCAAAAACTTCGTCGTCGAAGAGCGTCTTAATAACGCTTTAACCCGTAGAACAACCTCTCTTGGACTAAACGGTTTGACGATGTAATCATCTGTCCCTGCTTCAAATCCTTGAACACGATTCGCTTCTTCTCCTTTTGCCGTTAACATCATGACAGGGGTCGCTTTCGTTTTTCTTAATTCTAAACAAACTTCAAGCCCATCCATACCAGGCATCATTAAATCAAGTAAAATTAAATCATAATCTTGATCTAATGCCTTTTTTAGAGCTACCTCGCCATTTTCCGCTTCTTCTACTAGGTAATTTTCACGCTCTAAATTCATTTTTAACAATCTACGAATACGATCTTCATCATCTACAACTAAAATACGTGCTTCTTTTTCCATTGAATACGCCTCCTAAAATAAAAAGCAGAGTCCGTTTACTCATCCCTACGAACATAGCTAAGTTGATTAATCTAATTTAAAATACGAGCCATCATTTCTTCTTGTCTTTATTGTATCATCAATCCTAATCATTATTAATAAAGAAAAATGGCCCTGTAAAAAGAAGATTTAAATAAAGAGACCCGTGCATTCGCAGGGTCTCTAAGGTCATCCCGCATAGGAATGTAGTCCAGCAATAACTAAATTAACAAATACTAGGTTAAACATAATAATCGCAAAACCGATAACACCGAGCCATGCAGAGCGTTCGCCATGCCACCCTTTTGATAAACGCAAATGTAAATAGGCCGCATAAAAAAGAAATGTAATTAGAGCCCAAACCTCTTTAGGATCCCATCCCCAAAATCTTGACCAAGCAATTTGAGCCCAGATCATTGCAAAAATGAGGCCACCTAATGCGAATACAGGGAAACCGATCGCAATCGCACGGTAACTAACTTCATCAATTGTTTGAGGACTAATGCTTTTGACTAATGGCTGAAAAATCGCCGCCACACGTTTTCTTGCTATTGAACGGATTAAAACATATAAAATAGCTCCGGCAAAAAACGACCAAAGAACTGTATTCAAATCATCAGAGCGAATAATCGCAGGTGCATTAATTATCGGTTCAAGGCGATCATTTGTTAACAGTGTTCCTTCATTAGGACCAATAATAGCTGGTAATTCGTAAACAATAGAGGCTTCAACACCATTTTCATTTATATAAGAAAACTCTGCTTCATAGCCAATCATGTTAAAAACATTTGTTATGAGAATAAAACCAATCGTGCTTATTAACCCATACATAATTAATTCTAATGAAACGGTTTTCTTATTCCGTTTCGTAAAATCAATCGTCCGAATTAAATAAATTAAACCAGCAGCAAATCCAATCGCTAATATCCCTTGACCTAATGCCACTGTAATGACGTGGATTTTCAACCAATTACTTTGTAAGGCAGGAATAAGGGGAGCAATTTCCCTCGGAAAAACAGATGCATAAGCAATCATTAACATGACGACTGGCATCGTAAATAAGCCTAAAACATTCGTCCGGTAAATCATATATAAAATTACAAAAGCAATTCCTATTGCAATCCCGAGAAATGTCATATATTCAAACATATTAGAAACTGGTGCATGACCAGCTGCTATCCATCTTGTTACAAAATAACCTAACGAAAATAAACTTGCTATAATTGAGGCTACAAAACCATATGTACCCCATTTATTATTTTTAATTTCTCCTTGCTTGTTGCGAAAGTTTTTTCCCGGTAAAGACACGGCGAACAAAATCGTCGCAGCAAGATAGAGGAAAAAGGCAACGAGTAAAAGATTCGAACTTAAAGCTGCCATTTTTAACCCTCCTGATTCCTTTTTTGATTTTCTATTTCATCTTGTTTCTCTTTTTCTTCTGCTTGATCGACAGGCTCTAAAAGGCCCGTATCTTTAATGACTTCTTTAATATCGGTTCTTAAAGTTAACCAGTTTTTATTTGTATGCCCAGCAATCCAAACTTCCCCGTTCATACGCTGGAACCAAATACGACGGTGAGCCCAATAAGAGCCTTGAATCAACCCGATCATAAAAATAGTTCCACCAGCAATTAATAATGGGAGTGTTAAATCTTTTCTTACTCCTAGACCTGTAACATTGCTCATGTCAACATCAATAAAGGATAGTTTAAACTCATGGTCTACATCCGCTACTGCTTGACCAGTACCTGGCAATTCATAGTTTTGCATAATGCCGACAAAACTGCGCTCACCCTCTGGTGTCAGAGGCGTAACCGTGTTAAAAATAAAGGCAGGATTATCTGGGATGCTAGAACGAGTAGCTGGTTCATTGTTGCTGTTCAAATAATAGTTTGGAAAGTATTCAATAATGGTAACTGTATACCCATCACCAAGATCATATACTTTTTCTGGATCATTTAAATCAATATCTAAACGTCCAAAGCGTTCGCCTGTTTCTTTATTTTCAACTGTAAAACTCATGTTTTGTAATTCATTCATCTTATAATCAAGCTGATAAAAATTAAACCCTTTATATTTTAATGGTTCATTTACACGTATTTCCGAGCGGGCTACCTCTTCTAAATCACCGACAACGCCAACTGGTGCATCGGGATCCGCTTCATATAAAACGGCGTTGGTCTGATAGGTTTTGACGACTGTCCCTTCTGCTCGTTCGATCGAATCTCTAAAGATTTCATCATCAGGATCATAAAACTCAATGATAAATTGTTCATTTCCAATATATAATTCTTGATTGGTTCCCGGGACAACTGTATATTCCCCTTCACGAACCCAAACATGCTCGTCCACATAAAAACCAGGAAAATACCGCAACATACAACCCACTAAAAATAAAATAATTCCAAGATGGTTCACATATGGACCCCAACGGGAAAAGCGTCCTTTTTCAGCAACAAGATTGCCATTTTCTTCACGAACATTGTATTTCTTAGCCTTTAATCTAGCTTTTAAAACATCAAATTGCTCATCAATGTTAGTTATTTTTGAAAAACCAAAAACTCGTTGTCTTTTCATAAAATTTTGATGGCGGGTAATCCGTTGTTTCTTTAAAGCACGATAAAGTGGGACAGCTCGATCAAGACTCGCAATAATTAAAGAAACCCCAAGAGCGGCAATTAAAGCCATATACCACCACGAGCTATATAAATTATGAAAACCTAACTGATAGTAAAGTTCCCCTAATGTTCCATACTCTTCTTGATAAAACACAGCGGGATTTTCGCCACCAATATAAAATTGCTGCGGGAAAATCGTCCCAAATATCGAAGCAACAAGTAAAATAACGATAATCCAAATGCCGACTTTAACAGATGAAAAGAACATCCAAATCTTATCAATTATATTCGATTTATACGTTTGGGAGCGTCTAGCTACACCTTCATAGCGCATATTTAACAACGTTTTATCGTCATTTTCGTTGCCTAAAGGCTTCCCACATGACTCACAGATAATTGTGCCATGTGGATTTAAATGTCCACATTCACATTTGATCTTATCCATTGTTACACCTCAATTATGAAGAAGGTTTGATTTCTTCCATAAACTCTCTAATAATCTCTTCGGTTAATAAACCTGAAAAAACGCGAACGATCGTCCCTTCCTCATCGACCAATACGGTTGTTGGGAGTGGCCGGATACCGTAAGCATCAATTACATTTCGTCCATTATCAATGACAATAGGAAAAGTTAAATCTAAACGAGATGCAAAACGTTCAACTGTTAATGGTGGTTCACTTGCATTAACCGCAACGATTTCAATCCCTTGATCTTGATACTCTTGATAGAGTTCCTCCATGATGGGCATTTCTCTTACACATGGAGGACAAAATGTTCCCCAAAAATTAATAAAAACGCCTTTCCCTTTTAGTTCATCTAATACAATCATCTCACCATCTAAATCCTCGAGGGCAAAATTAACCGCTTCATTACCAGCTCTTGCAACACTTTTATCTGCAAAGAAATTGTAATAAAATGTATAGCCAATCGCAACGGCCATAACAAGTAAAATCGATGTTCGCATTATTAAACGTTTTGTCTTCACCTTTACGTCCTCCCTTCCCCAGGTCCCGGTCCCGGTACTTCTATTCTACCGTCTTTTTAGAACCTTTAAGTGCCCCACAAAGAAATCTTGACATGAATAAGTAAGTCATCACCTTCATTTAAAGGTTGTTCCATAATGACTTTTCAAATAAATTATGTAAGGCTATTTTTAGACAATAAGTTCATAAAATAGCCCAGTCTCATTATAACCTTAAATATTAAAATCTATCACTTTGCTTTATGACGGTTTAGTGACAGCTAACTCTTTTAAATGTTTCACTTCAATAGGCTTTAAGGCCCTTGCATCTCCAGGATTTAATCCATGTAAATTTAAAAAGCTATACTGCTCTCTTTTTAACTTCATAACCGGATAACCAAGTGCTTCAAACATTCGTCGAACTTGTCGATTTCTGCCCTCATGAATTGTTAATTGAATAATCGCGGTTTGCTTTTTCTTATCAAACGAAAGCATTTTCGCTTTAGCTGGTGCCGTCATTCCGTCTTCTAATCGAATACCCGTTACTAGTTTTTTTATTTCTTCCCTAGTAGGAATTCCTTTTACTTTGGCAACATAAACTTTTTCTATGTTAAATTTAGGGTGCATTAATTGATTCGCTAATTCGCCATCATTTGTCATTAATAATAAACCAGATGTATCGTAATCCAAACGACCAATTGGGAAAAGGCGGGCTGTTGTTTCAATATAATCTGTGACAACTTTTCGACCTTTCTCATCCTTAACACTCGATATAACAGAAGTAGGTTTATAAAGAACATAATAGGCAGGCTCTTCGCGATCGATTGGCACGCCGTTCACTTCTATCTTATCTTTATTAGGTGTTACCTTCACTCCTAGCTCTGTCACTCTTTTACCATTCACTGTAACTCTTCCATCCAAAATAAGCTGTTCGGCTTTACGTCTTGACGCAATCCCAGCTTGGGCAATCACTTTTTGTAACCGTTCCATTCCATTCACCTCACCTAACATGATAACTCTACGCTTGCGAATATACAAGCAGGGAAACTTTTAGCCGGTAATGGGTTGTTCTAAAACCTTCATTTTGGGGTTGTAAGTAACTTATCTGGTGAACTCACTATTGTCTTTACCATAATCAAACGTATCTCGGGTTTTCATTACTAATACACGGGGATTCGCACCGTAATTTCTTACAGCACGGGTTTTCATTACCTATTAACCATGATTCGCACCGTAATTTTTCACAGCACGGGTTTTCATTACCTATTAACTGTTATTCGCACCGTAATCGCTCACAGCACGGGTTTTCATTACCTATTAACTGTTATTCGCACCGTAATCGCTCACAGCACAGGTTTTCATTACCTATCAACCATGATTCGCACCGTAATCCCACGCATCTCACATTTTCATTACTAATCACATGCTTTTCGCACCGTAATCCCACGCATCTCACAGTTTCATTACTAATGCAACGAACAAAAAGAGGATGTCCAAATTAAGTGCAACACTTAACGGAAATCCTCTTTTTTTATATTTCATCTTATTTATCCAAATACAAGAGTTACGACTACAATTGCAGCGATTAAACCAACGATATCAGCTAAAAGGCCAACCTTTAAAGCATCGCCCATTTTCTTAATGCCGACAGCTCCAAAATAAACGGTTAATATATAAAGGGTTGTATCTGTACTCCCTTGCATTGTGGCCGCAAGTCGACCTATAAAAGAATCAGGTCCGTATGTGGCAATTAAATCCGTTGTCATCCCTAATGCACCGGTCCCAGAAATCGGTCGAATCATCGCAAGTGGCACAACCTCGGCTGGTACACCAATAAAAGATAGAAGTGGCTTTAACAAATCGACGATAAAGTCCATTGCTCCCGAAGCTCTAAAAACAGAGATCGCCACTAGCATCCCAACCAAAAAAGGAATAATGGAAATCGCTAAACCGAACCCGTCCTTCGCTCCTTCCACAAAAGTCTCGTAAGTCGGAACTTTCTTAAATGTTCCATATAATAAAATAAATCCAATTAAAGCGGGGATGATCCAGATGGAAATAAGTGTAATGATCGCCAATTAGGCTCTCCCCTTTCTTTTGCGACGATAATAAAAGTAACGGTCGATCAAAATCGCTCCTAGCATAGAAATAAGTGAGGCAATCAATGTCGTCCCGACGATTTCAGTCGGATTCGCCGATCCATACGTCATTCGAATCGAAATGACCGTTGTCGGAATTAAAGAAAGACCTGCTGTATTAATGGCAAGCAAGGTAATCATGGAACGACTCGCTGAATCTTTCCCACCATTTAATGCCTTTAATTCTTCCATCGCTTTGATTCCCATTGGGGTCGCCGCATTACCTAAACCAAACATGTTCGCTGTCATATTCGATAAAATATAACCCATTGCTGGATGATCAGTGGGCACCTCTGGAAAAAGTCGTTTAAAAATCGGCCTCATTAGGATAGCAAATCTTTTAAGTAAGCCAGCCACCTCAGCAATTTTCATTAACCCTAACCAAAAAACTAATATACTGATTAAGCCAATACAGATCGTCACCGCTTCCTTTGCCCCCGAAAATACCGCTGCATTCACTTCAGCAATCGTTCCGTTAAATGCAGCAAATATTAGTCCAAAAAGAAGCAATGATACCCAGATAATATTAATCAACGTTTTTTACTCCAAGAGTATGAATGAAAAAATGAAACCACTTTGACCAAAATCCTTTTTTCTCCGACTTTTCGGGGCCATCATAATATAAGGGAGTTTTTTGGATGAGCTCTTCCTGCAAATAAAATTCCACCTTACCAATCGGAGAAGGAGCTTCAAAGTTTTCATGTTCCTTCTTTTCAGGCGGCTTAATTAACGTCAACTCTCTTTTTAGGTTTTCTTTTTCATTCACTGTTAATGGATACGTAATCTCCGTCTTAGAAATAATATGGTTTTCATAAAAACCGTCTGTAATGCCTTCTACTTGCCCAGCTGGTAAAATTGTTTCGATATCGTACTCAGAAAAACCCCATTCAAATAAATTCATATGATCATGCCAGTCACTTGGGGCATTAATTGTTACAACAATCAAATCCATTTCTTCCTTAGTCGCTGTTGAAACGAGTGTTCTTTTAGCTCTTTTTGTGTAGCCTGTTTTTCCACCGGTTGAATGGGGATAAAACTCTGTTAACATCCGATTTTTATTTTTCCAAACGCGGATATCGCCCCCTTCATCAACACGATGTGATTTCGTTTTCGATATCGTCTGGAAATCTTCATTTTGCATTGCGTACTGGGTTAATAAAGCCATATCATAAACACTTGAATAATGATCCTCATGATCATCTAAACCATGTGGGTTTTGAAACATTGTATTGGACATTCCGAGCTCTTCTGCCTTTTGATTCATTAGAAGAACGAACCCTTCCAAACTTCCACCAACATGCTCAGCAATCGCCACTGCTGCATCATTTCCACTTCTAAGCATCAAACCATAAACAAGGTCTTCTAATTTAATTTTCTCATTTAGTCGAAGAAAAATCGATGAACCCTCGGTGCCGAACGCCCGCTCCGATACAGTCACGATCTCATCAAGTTGCCCAGATTCAATCGCCAATATCGCCGTCATTATTTTTGTAATACTTGCTATCCGTAATGGTTCATGCTCTTGCTTAGCATATAAGACTCTTCCTGATGATTGCTCCATTAAAATCGCCGCTTGGGCTGATACCGAAAAATGACGTTGATTGGCCGCTTGTGTAAAATCAGAAAAAGGCAGAAGTAGCATGAAGACAAGCACAGTTAGTACACTTTTTTTCATGAATTTCATCCAATCACCCACAATCCCTTTCAAGTAATAGTTTTATTTTCATTAAGGACGCTTCCATAAAGAGAGCATGTCTCCTCTTAACAAAATGTATGCAGGACAACGGTTGTTATACCATTTTTTCAAATCTCGTTTAAGAAATTATCGAATCGAACATACTAAAAGTTATATTATGGAAAGGAAATATGAGGGATGCCATTATGTTAATTCAAGAACTAGCGATTGTCTTAATTCGTATTTTTTCGATCTTCCCGCTTCTTCTAGTTGTCACATTAGTGATGGGCAAACGTTCCATTGGTGAATTACCTATTTTTGACTTTCTTATTGTGATGAGTTTAGCGTCTGTAACAGGTGCTGACATCGCCGATCCTAGCGTCCCCCACATTCATACCGCTTTTGCGATCATCGTCATCGCTCTCTTCCAAAAGTTCACAGCGAGACTTCTAATTAAAAATCGAAAATTCGGGAAATGGATTACTTTTGAGCCGACAGTCGTGATTCAAAAAGGAAAATTATTAGCCGGTAATATTGAATCAATTCGTTATTCAATCGATAATATTTTACAATTATTAAGACAAAAAGGAATTTTCGATATTGAAGACGTTCAATTAGGGATCATTGAAGCAAATGGGGATATAAGCGTGCAAAAAAAGCCTGAGAAAGCAACTCCGGCTTTAGAAGATATGGATTTACAACAGAAATCGAGTGGCATTTCATACCCTGTTATTCTTGATGGGCAGTTTCAATTAGAAATCATGGAAAAGCTGGGAATCACCGAAGAGAGAATTAGAAATTATGTAGAAGAGAAAGGTATCGTCCGTCTTGAAGATGTTTTTCTTTGCACGTTAAATGGAAAAGGAGAACTCCATCTCTCCTATACACGCGAGGATAATCAAATTCAATTAATTCAGCATTAATTGAATTCGATTAACGCAAATCACGTTCAATCTCTAAATAAGCTTCATTCATTTCCTCTGCACACTTTTTAAACATCGCTTTTGCGGTTGGATTATCGGTATCTAATGAATAAAGCTGTAAATCTGCTTGGACTTTTTGCAATGTCGCTTTTAACAATGGAATCGTTACAGGATCCTGCTGTTGCAAACTATCATCAAATAAATCAACATAGAGGTCTCCATTCGCATCAATCTGGGCTAGGAAAACACTTTCTAATGAGACATCTTGTTTAGCTAACTGCGTCTGAAGCCAATCGCGATTTAACCCACGATTCCCGAGATTTTGATCAAGAATTCGACCATCAGCGACGACGGTTTCAGGTTGTTTATTTTTTTTCGCACTACTTCTAGCCACTGCTTGCTTTTTATCTTCCTTTAACAAGACATTTAATTCACCATTTGTTTCAAGTAAAGCAAATTCGACATCAGCAAATTGAAAAACATCTTTTTTGCGAAGTTTCCGCATGAGCTCGTCCCCTGTAAGATGCTGTTTATTTAATGCATCTTCCAAGATTTTCCCCCCTTGAATAACAGGTGTCCCTCGCCCAAATAAAAAGACTCGAAATTTTGCACTTTTTACAGATAAATAGTAGATTAAAGCTGTTACCGCCGACCATACAAATAAAGCCGTAAAAGCTAGGGCAGATGGTATGGTAAGCATCGTTGCACTAATGGCAGCAATTATAACAATACTAGTTAATAAAGCAAATTCAAAAAACGAGCTTTCACCGATCGGCTTTTTCACAATCATTTTGGACACAATGTATAATAAAATAATTGCAACTATTGACCGTACGATTATCTCAACCCATCCCGGCATGATAAATCCTCCTTCCCTTAATTCCCTTTATATTGAGGCTCTTGTCTTTCTAGCTCTGATACCCTTTTTTCTAATTCATGAATCACTGTTTTTGTTTTTAAACTTGCTTGATGAAATCGATTCCTTTTATCATGACCCTCAGCTTGTAATGAAATGGTCATCAGAGTTGCTTCAACCCCTTTTAATGAGGCTAATGTTCCTTTGATTTGACTTGCAACTGTCATGTTCTCACCTATCCTTTTGGTTTAAAAATTAAGGCTGCTATAAATCCAAAAATAATCGCCGCTGAAATACCCGCACTCGTCACTTCAAAAATCCCTGTAATGACGCCAATCAAACCATTTGTTTCAGCTTCAGCCATCGCACCATGAACTAGAGAATTACCAAAACTCGTAATCGGTACGGTCGCTCCTGCACCAGCAAAATCGATTAAAGGTTCATACAGCCCTAATCCATCGAGTACCGCACCTGTTACGACTAAAGCAGTCATCGTATGAGCTGGCGTCAATTTCGCAAAGTCCATTAATAATTGACCAATGACACATATGAGTCCTCCTACAAGAAATGCCCATAAAAAGATCAAAACATCACACCTCCCGCTTCGATGGATACTGCATGTGCAATAGTTGGAATGGACTCCTTTTGCTGAAAAGAAAGTGGAGATAGTAAAGCACCAGTCGCCACAACTAAAATACGTTTAAACTCGCCTCGTTTCATTCGATTTAATAAGTGTCCATATACGACTGAAGCGGAACAGCCTGGACCGCTTCCACCTGCTAATACCGGTTGACCCTCACGGTAGATTAAAAGCCCGCAATCTTGAAATTGTTCCTTTGAATAGTCCATATTTTTCTCTTTTAATAATTCTCTTGTAATACCGAGTCCAATTTTACCCAAATCACCACTGACGATTAAATCATAATGATCAAATGGAAGTTCGAGATCGCGAAAATGGGCTTCGATTGTATCAACGGCAGCAGGTGCCATCGCTGCTCCCATATTAAACGGATCAGAAATCCCCATATCAATGACTTTGCCAATTGTCGCTGATGTAACGACTGGCCCGTTTCCTTGTTGGGCGATTATCGCTGCCCCTGCAGCAGTTGCCGTCCACTGCGAAGTGGGTGGCTTTTGTCCACCATATTCGGTTGGGTATCGGAATTGCTTCTCTGTTGCAGCATTATGACTAGAAGCAACAGTAGCAATATATTTTGCACCATCATTATTAATAATAAATGAGGCTAAGGCTAACCCTTCCATCGAAGTCGAACAAGCACCAAATAAACCGAGGTAAGGAATGGAAAGTGTTCGTCCTGCAAACGAAGATGGTGTGAGCTGATTGACTAAATCACCTGCCATCATAAAAGTAATTTGTTCCTTTGTTAACTTCTCTTTTTCAATCGCAATGGTGACCGCTTCTTCTATTAAGACCTTTTGAGCTTTTTCGTAAGATTCTTCTCCTAACCACAAATCATCATGAAGTTTATCAAAATCACGAGCAATCGCCCCGTTTGCTTCAAATGGTCCAGCGACCGTTCCTGTAGAGATAATGACCGGTTTCTTATCAAATAGCCAAGATTGATGACCTTTTAGCATTTCATAACCCTCCCCAATTGATTAAAATCGTTTTTATAAGGGCTATGACAAAGGCCGCAAAAGTACCAAAGACGATAACCGATCCGGCTAATTTAAACATATTTCCACCAACCCCAAGCACATATCCTTCTGTTCGATGTTCGATCGCGGCTGAGGCAATCGAATTCGCAAAGCCAGTAACCGGAACAGCCGTACCTGCACCAGAAAATTGAGCAAATCGATCATAAACACCTAAACCAGTTAATAAGGCCGCAAGAAAAATTAAAACAGCGACTGTCGGATTCCCAGCAGTTCGTTCTGTAAAGTCAAAAAAAGTATAGAACATAATATTTAGTGCTTGTCCGATAATACAAATAAATCCACCAACAAAAAAAGCTCGGATGCAGTTTTTTACGACTGGTTTTTTGATCTCATATCTTTTGGCGACTGCTTGATAAGCTTGTTGGGTTGGTGTTGCTTGTTTTTGTTTACTATTAGACATGAAATCACCTTCTATCCTTTCATATATTCTTCAATTTTCTTTAATCTCTCTTTTAAATCTTTTTCCTTTAGACTCTTGTCTTTCATTTCTTTTTCAAGCTTCTCAAGCTCCATATATACTTTTTTATCTGTTGAAACATGGATTTCATCTTCTGAATATTGGGCCTTTATTTTATCAAAACCTTCCTTTCTAATTTCTTTTAATCGAAAACGAGAAAATTGTTTCACTTTTGGGGCCACATAAATTTTGTCTTCAAAAGAAACCGCATGAACATCGATGATTTCATTCATCTTCATTAATTCCTTTTTACTTTCATTCGCTTTCATTTGATCAAAAGTAACATTATTAACCATTAATGATTGCGGCATTGGTTCATTTGTTGAAGTGTTTTGACATCCACTCATCAAAATGATAAGCACAAATAGTGGCATGATTATTTTTTTCATTTTGTCCATACTCTCCATTTTTATTATGTAGAATTTGCCTCCAATTAAGATTGGAGGCCTTTTTTTACGAACGATATTGTGGTTCTTCTTGCATCACTTGCTCAACTCGTGGCTCTAAATTCTCAACAATCGTTTGGGTTTGCTGAGCCATTTGTTTATAAAGCTGTTTTGCTTGTTGATTGTCGGTTTCTAATGAAAAAGTTTCTAAGCTTGCTTGAGCACTTTTTAAACCAGCCACCGTTTGTTGCATTTTTGCGATTACAGTCATGAATTAAACTCCTCCTTCAAAATCAGTATGCCTTTCATTGTTATGATTTGAGTTTTTCGCCAAACTATAAGTAACAATTTTTGTAAACAAGCTCATTTCATTAATAATGTATAAGAATAACTTTCCAATATAATTGGGCCTATTTTGATAGACACTACAAATATTGAACGAATTATCTCATCCCAATTAAGGACAGGTGTTTTCATATGAGTATGAACTTTGCATCATTAACGATCGAATTATTTTTTGGCTTCTTCGCCTTATTAGTATTAACAAAGTTTTTAGGCAAAAATCAGATTACTCAATTGACTCCTTTTGATTTTATCTCTGCTCTTGTTTTAGGGGAATTGGTTGGGAATGCGATTTATGATCCATCAATCGGTCTTCATTATGTGCTTTATGCCATTTTATTTTGGGGCACTTTAATCTATTTTATTGAAATGATTACCCAAAAGATTAGAGAATCGAGGTCCATTTTAGAAGGAAAACCTTCCTTAATTATTACGAATGGACAAATTCAATATGAGGAGTTAAAAAAGAACAAACTAGACCTTAATCAATTACAGCATTTATTAAGAGAAAAGGATGTCTTCTCGATACGCGAAGTACAAAATGGAATTTTGGAAACAAATGGGACAGTTAGTGTAATGAAGAAATATCGGTTTGATACACCTACCAATGAAGATTTAAAAATCCCTGCAAAGAGTGTCAATTTACCTATTGTTTTAATTATGGATGGAGAAATTATTTATGAGAGTTTAGATTTTTTACAAAAAAAGGAATCTTGGCTATTAGATGAACTGACGAATCAAGGCATTTCTGGTCCAAAAGCGGTTTTGTATGCTGATTGGATTCAAAATGAGGGGTTTGAAATTCAGACCTTTTAACAGATGATTCATTTGAAATAAGTAATATTAATTTCATCCTTCCTATGGATCGGTTATTATAGAATGGAAGCAAAACTTCCATTGGTATATAGGTTGTCTAAGCTTTTATGTCAGAAAATGCAGGTAGGTAGAAAATGGATATCATTTCAACTTTTGTCATTATACTTTTTATAACAAACTTCATCTTTGCGACTATACTCATTTTTATTGAGAGAAAGGATCCAGCTGCTACATGGGCCTGGTTGCTTGTTCTTTATTTTATTCCCTTTTTAGGGTTTGTCATTTATTTATTGTTAGGTCAAAACTTAACAAGAAGTAAACTATTTTATTGGGAAGGAATCAAAAAAATCGGTTTAGAAAGCTCCATTATGGAGCAAAAAGAACAGTTACAGGATTCAACTTTTACTTTTCGAAATGAAATGGTCGAACAAAATCGTGATTTAATTTTTATGCATTTAATGAATAACGATGCCTTGTTAACAAAAAGAAATCATATCGACATTTATTATGATGGAAAGGAAAAATTTAATACTTTATTTGAGGACATAGAAAGGGCGACCTCATTTATTCATATCCAATATTATATTTTCAAAAATGATGAGCTCGGTAAAAAGCTCATTAAATTATTGACTAAAAAAGCCTCCCAAGGAGTTACCGTTCGTTTATTATATGATGATTTAGGTTCTAGAAAGCTTCGTAAAAAACATCTCGCTGGACTCGAGAACGCAGGTGGCGAAGTCGGGGTCTTTTTCCCATCTAGCTTTACGATTATTAATTTGCGATTGAACTATCGTAATCATCGTAAATTAGTTAATATTGACGGGAACATTGGCTATTTGGGTGGTTTTAATGTTGGCAATGAGTATTTAGGAAAAAAGGAAAAATTCGGCTATTGGCGTGACACACATTTACGGATACTTGGGCAATCCGTCCATGCAATCCAGACGCGTTTTATTCTAGATTGGAATCAGGCCGTGAAGAAAAAAGCCATTCAATACGAGGATCGTTATTTTCCAACTATTGACGAATTAGAAAATGAAAATACGCCGATGCAAATCGTTTCAAGTGGTCCCGACTCTGAGTGGGAACAAATTAAAAATGGCTATGTGAAAATGATCGCTCAAGCTAAGGATTCGATTTTGATTCAAACTCCTTATTTTATCCCGGATCAAACGTTATTTGATATTTTAAAAATCGCTGCCTTATCAGGGGTCGATGTTAAAGTGATGATTCCAAATAAGCCCGACCATCCCTTTGTTTATTGGGCGACTTATTCATATGTAGGGGAATTATTAAAAGCAGGAGCACGTATCTATATATATGATAATGGTTTCATCCATGCAAAAACGCTCATTATCGATCGGAGTATAAATGCAGTTGGTACGGCTAATATAGATATGCGCAGTTTTAAATTAAATTTTGAAGTGACCGCTTTTATTTATGACCAAAATACATCTGAAAATTTAGCTCAAATGTTTGAGGAAGACATGAAATTATCCTTTGAATTAACACAGGAATTATATGATAATCGCTCGACATGGATTCGATTTAAAGAATCGATATCAAGGCTGCTTTCACCTATTTTATAAATGTTTTAAATAGTTAATCATTGATGCTTTCAAGAGCCCCCGGCTTACTTATTCCATAAAGTAAGCCGGGGCTTTTGATGTGTTAAGCTAGTGTCCAGCGGATCGTTTTTGCTTGTTGAAAACGATTCGTAACAGCTGGCCAATTGACGATATTCCACCATTGTTCAACATAATCCTTTTTCTCATTTAGATACTGTAAATAATAAGCATGCTCCCAGACATCAAGGACTAATAACGGAATCATATCTTGCTGAGAGAGGTTTTGATGTTTTTCTGCTTGTAATATTTCTAATCTACCGGCACGTGGTGCAAAGACGAGCATCACCCACCCACCGCCTTCCACTTGATCGGCTGCTTCTGTAAAATGAGTCTTCATTTGTTCAAAGCTACCAAAATCACGTTCAATGGCTTGAAGTAAAGCTCCTTCAGGTTTGCCTCCTCCATCAGGTGCCATAACTTCCCAAAAAATCGAATGTAAATAATGTCCTGCACCATGAAAGGCTGCTTCTCGTTCCCAATGTTTAATTAAATCAAAATCGCCTGTTTGCCGTGCTTCTTTCATCTTATTTTCCGCTTTGTTCAGTCCATCTACATAGCTTTGATGGTGTTTATCATGATGTAAATACATAATTTCCTTTGCGATGTATGGTTCTAATGCATCATAACTATATGAAAGTGGTGGGAGTTGATGTCCACCAATCGGGACGACCGGCTCTCTTTCTTCCGCTTGAACGATCCGTTTATGTTGTTGTGACAAAGTATACGCTTTTGCCACCAGTTCTGAAACGTATTGCTCATCAACAGACTGCTTTTCTCGTTCCACCGCTAAGGCCGTTTCAATTTGAGCTAATAATTGAACAAACTCTTCTTTTTCTCTTCCTTCTAAAAGCTGCAATTCCTGTTCAATTTGTTCCTTATTTTCCTCATACCACTTTTGAACCTCTTCTAAATAAGAACTCATGGTTCCCTCCTAAATATCATGATGTTCCTATCTTATGAGTGTCTCGCCTAGATGTTCTCATTTTTAAGCAAAGAAAAAAACAGAGGTTAATCCTCTGTTTGTTCCATTTCTAAATCACGCATAAATAAATCGGCATCTTCATCGATATCCTCTGCATCGGTATGCTCAGGTAATGGAGGTAGCTCTTCTATCGTTTTTAAACCAAAATGATCTAAAAATTGTGGGGTCGTTCCATATAAAATGGGTCGTCCTGTTCCTTTTGCTCGTCCAGCTTCTTTAATCAACAGTTTAGAGCTTAATGACTGTAGCGCTTTTTCCGATTTGACACCTCGAATTTCTTCAATTTCAATTCGGGTAATTGGCTGTTTATAGGCAATGATCGCTAATGTTTCAAGGGCCGCTTGTGATAACCCTGAATGAATAGGTGAAATAGCCAACGCTTTAATATAACTTAAATGCTCTGGTTTTGTTGCTAAACGATACGTATTCGCTATTTCAATGACTTGTAATCCTCTTGATTTTTTTTTATATTCCTCTTTTAACTGCTCTAATGCAAGCTGTATTTCCATTTTCTCGACATTAATAATCTCAAATAACTGGGCTTCAGATAATCCTTCATCACCTGAAACAAAAAGTAAACTTTCTATTACTGCTACTAACTCTTTTTTATGCACGAAACGTCTCCTCTTCCATTTGGTAAATCATAATACTCGAAAAGTTCTCAGACTGTTGACATGAGATTGCTTTTGTTTTCATTAATTCTAATATAGCAAGAAATGTTACGACCATTTGGGAACGATCACTCGGCTCAAATAATTGTTCAAATGCACATTTCCCTTGATGGGTCAGCAAATAATCAACTACCTCATTCATTCTATCTTCAATCGAATATTCTTGGTTTCTTACCGTTCTTGTTTGCGGTGCTTTTAGCTTCTGCCTTTTTAAAAGTTTCTGGTAAGCTGATAACATATCAAATAAAGAAACTCCTTGGATCGTGATGTCACGTTTTTCTTGCTCCGATACATAAGGTTCTAAATCCTCTGGTGCTCTCGTTAAAACAAAACTTCTCTCTTCTTCTTTCTCTTTTAAATCAGAAGCTGCTTCTTTATACTTTCGATATTCAACTAAGCGACTAATTAATTCTTCGCGCGGGTCATCTTCTTCATCTAAATCATAGACCTCATGCTCATAATCAAGCTCTTGATTAGGGAGAAGCATCTTGGACTTAATGGCAAGAAGTGTTGCGGCCATCACTAAATACTCACTGGCAATATCTAATTGAATTTCCTGCATGGTATGTATATAAGACAAATACTGATCGGTTATTTTGGCCACAGGGATATCGTATATATCGACCTCTGCCTGATTAATTAAATGAAGCAATAAATCAAGAGGACCTTCAAAACTGTCCAATTTCACTTGGTATGAACTCATTCAGCCATCACTAGCACTTCCTATTAGCTTATTATTTTCATTGAATTATATCATATTTCCTCATACACCGTAATGGTCTTTTCCTTGTCAGTTGCTTCACAAGACAAATTGTTTGATGATACAATAATAAATAACTCAACTTTCGCAGCGTATAATTGACCCTTATCCGTTGATAGAGATTGACTTTAGGGAGATACAACACTCAATTTGACTTTACATGAACGGTTCAATCGTTGACAGTCTGAACCCATCTCTTCGTAGGCTGTTGAAGGAAACTGTTCTGTTCACTAAAATAAGCACTTCGGCTGTCGCTCCCAAAACCATACTCCGCGTCCTGCGGGAACCTGGCGAGCCTCCTCGGCAAGCCTTGCGGGGTCTCGCTCCACGGTTTATTCCCGCGGGAGTCTCCGTATGGTTTTGTCCGCTAAGTGTAGGGGAGATGCTTGATGATATGGCCATTCTCAATCAGCTATTTCTCACGCAGAAGGACCTTCTTCTTCACTTTGTTGGTTATGGAACTAAATAAGTAGTTGCCACCTATTTTTTTCCTAAGTCTGCAGGAATGAAAAGACAGGATTCAAATCGAAACCAGCTCGATCATCTAGCTAACGTACAGAGCATCAACACGGATTTGTTTACAATTGTAACGGATTGAGTCATGGAAGGAGAAAAATCATTCTCAAGCTAATGTACGTTGAAGTAATGACTGTTTTTTTATTCAAGGAGAAAACCGAACCTAGATTCGATTCCATTACCTAGCGGACAAACAGACACCGAGACTCCCGCAGGAATAAACCGTCCAATGAGACCCCGCAAGCGTGAAACGCTAAGGAGGCTCATGAGGTTCTCGGCAAGGAGCGGAGTGTCTGTTTGGGAGCGACCTCCGGAGGGCCTATTATTTTTTTCTTGATGCACAGTTTATCCGTTTGGTGTGATAGTACGTTCTCGCTTTTCAAACGTATCAAGGGCATTTGTTTAAGAACTTCTATTCGCTCTGCCAACTAGTTGAACGGATTTTCTCGATGAGAAAGTTGAATAAATAACAACAAGTGATTAAAGGATGGTTTACGATGTATCCGAAAGCCTATATTGATTATTTAACTTATTTTCATGTTAATCATGACTATTTTGAATGCCATGAAGTATTAGAGGAATACTGGAAGGAAAAAACGGCCAAACACCGTGAGATTATTTGGGTTGGACTTATCCAGCTTTCGGTTGGTTTATATCATGAACGACGAGGGAATATTCTTGGTGCCGATAAAATGCTTTCAAGAGCTGCCACCATTTTTACGAATAATCAACCTGCATTAGAAAGATTATCGATTAACCCAGAATTACTAATAAAAACGGTAGAAGAACGAATCTCGCAACTACCCAATCATAAAAATCATCCATTTGAACCTATTCAACTTCCCCTACTTGATCATTCCTTGTTATCTAAAATGGAAAAAAGAAGAGGAGAATTAAAGCTTGAGTGGCAAAAGGATGGCACAGTACCCGATCCATTTATTATCAATAAACATCGTTTACGTGATAGAAGTGAAGTGATTGAAGAACGCGAACTCGAACGATTAAAGCGACAAAGAAGTTCTTCTTAATTAAAAGCTGTTTTCAGTGACCTCAAAAAAAGTCCTGTTCGCCATCTTTTATTGATGGACTGAACCGGACTTTTTAAATGAAAATGCTTTAATTTCACACTAAATCTTTTAAAGCACTCTCGACTCTATCTTTCAAACCATTACTCAAATGCTCTCCCTAAATTCGCCATTTCAATCGCTGCTGTTGCTGCATCCCAACCTTTATTTCCAGCCTTCGTTCCAGCACGTTCAACTGCTTGCTCAATCGTATCTGTCGTTAATACTCCAAAAATAACTGGTTTTCCTGATGATAAAGCTAAGGAAGAAACTCCTTTTGCTACTTCATTACACACATAATCAAAGTGAGGCGTTGCCCCGCGAATAACCGTTCCTAATGTAATCACCGCATCATATTTCCCTGTATCCAGCATTTTTTTCGCTGCAAATGGAATTTCAAAAGCTCCTGGTACCCAGGCTACATCAATATCAGCTTCAGAAACCCCGTGACGAACTAAGCCATCCTCGGCACCACTTAAAAGTTTACTCGTAATAAACTCATTAAATCGACCCACGACAATTCCCACTTTTAACCCTGTTGCGACTAAATTACCTTCATATGTTTTCCCCATGATAATAATTCCTCCTCTAATTTGTTGTTGAATGAAAATTCAATAAATGTCCAAGCTTTTCTGTCTTTGTTCGTAAATACTTTTCATTATCACGATTATGTGGAAGTTGTAATGGCACTCGTTCTTTTACAACTAAACCATAACCGGTAAGACCAGTAATTTTCCGTGGATTATTTGTTAAAAGTTGCATTTCTCTAACTCCTAAATCACGTAAAATTTGTGCGCCAATCCCATAATCCCGTAAGTCAGCTGGAAATCCTAGTTTCTCATTTGCTTCAACGGTATCATAGCCTTCTTCTTGTAGCTTATATGCCTTTAATTTGTTTAACAAGCCAATACCACGGCCCTCTTGTCTCATATAAAGCAAAACACCCTTACCTGCTTTTTCAATTTGAGCTAACGCCGCATGCAACTGTGGACCACAATCACAGCGATGTGAACCAAACACATCTCCTGTTAAACACTCAGAATGAACTCGAACTAATGTTGGTTCATCACTTGATATCTCGCCTTTAACTAAAGCGATACTTTCCACTTGATCAAGAACATTACTGTACCCAATCGCTTTAAAATGACCAAAATCGGTTGGCAATTCAATTTCAACTTCTTTTTGAATCAGGGTTTCCATTTGCCGTCTGTAATGAATTAAATCCTGAATCGTAATCATTTTTAAATCATGCTCATTGGCTAATTTTTTCAATTCAGGAACACGTGCCATTGAACCATCTTCATTCATGATTTCACAAATGACACCACCTGGATTTTTTGATCCGGCTAGCCTTGCTAAATCGACCGCCGCTTCCGTATGCCCCGCTCTTCTTAACACACCACCGTCTTTAGCAACGAGTGGAAAAATATGACCAGGTTTTTTAAAATCCGCTTTTGTTGCCGTCTCTGCCATTAACTCTTGAACCGTTGTAGCTCGTTCAAATGCCGAAATACCCGTTGTTGTTGTATGATGGTCCACACTAACCGTAAAGGCCGTTCCATGAGGGTCCGTATTCACATCAACCATTGGGACTAATTCAAGACTATGAGCTCGTTCTTCTGTAATCGGAACACAAACGAGACCACGCCCATGAGTGACCATAAAGTTTATGACATCAGGGGTTGTTTTATCAGCTAACGAAAGGAAGTCGCCTTCATTTTCCCGATCTTCATCGTCACATACGATAATAACCTCGCCTCTTTTTAAGGCTTCAATTGCTTCCCAAATCGAATCAAATATCTGTTCATCTGCCACAATAATCCCTCCTTTATTTAAATCCATTCTCTTCTAAAAATTGTGAAGTCATTGTTTCTTGTTTGGACTTAGGACCTTTTTGTTTGGTGAGCATTTTCTCAATATATTTCCCTAAAATATCGCATTCAATGTTGACGATATCGCCAACCTCTTTTGTTCCTAAAATCGTTTCTTCTAACGTATGCGGAATGATCGAAATCGTAAATCGGTCGGTATCGACATGAAATAAAGTTAAACTAATTCCATCAACAGTAATGGAGCCTTTATAAACCATATAATCAGTTAATGATTCCTCGACTTGCACTTGATAATAAATGGCATTATGCTCTCGTTGTTTTGAAATAATTTTACCAATTCCATCGACATGGCCAGAAACGATATGTCCTCCAAACCTTCCATCCGCTTTCATCGCTCGTTCTAAATTAACTTTACTACCTCGATTTAGCCCATTTAAACTTGTTGCTCTAATCGTTTCAGGCATCATATCAACACTAAAGCTCTGCTGATCAAATTCTGTCACTGTTAAACAAACACCATTTACCGAAATACTATCACCTAAATGTACATCTGCTAAAACCTTACTCGCATTTATTTTCATAACAATCGCTTCACCGTTTTGTTTCACCGCAGCAACTTCACCAATTTCCTCGACAATTCCAGTAAACATTCTCAACCCTCCAGCACTTTTGAAATGATTTTTATATCTGGTCCAAGCTGTTTCACCGTAACAAATTCTAATCGTAAATGATTAGCTAAAGACTTAATTCCATTTCCGCCTGAAAAAGTCGGAGCCATTTCACCAGCAAGCATCTTCGGGGCAAAATAAGTAATAACTTGTTGGACAAGTTTCTTTTCAATAAATTGTCCGTGAATTTGTGAGCCACCTTCAACAAATAAGGAGGTGATTTCCTGCTGACCAAGGGTACGGAGCACATGATTTAAATCGGTTCCAATCTGATAAACTTCCACTCCTACACTTTCCAGCTTTTTCACTTTTTCTAAAGGTGCTTCTGAATTTGTAAACACCCAAGTAGGAGCAAGTCCATCTGTTACAAGCTTTGAATCCAGTGGGATTCGGAGCTTACGGTCCAAAACAATTCGAATTGGATTTTTACCGCCAGATTCAAGTCGTGTTGTTAACGTCGGATTATCAGCAAGGACTGTTCCAATCCCTACCAAAATCGCATCATGTTTATGTCTGTATTGGTGTACATCCGCCCGAGCTTCCTCACTCGTAATCCATTTACTTTCACCGGTAACCGTAGCTATTTTTCCATCTAAAGTCATCGCTGCTTTTAACGTGACATACGGCTGTTTAGTTAATATATAATAAAAGAAGACTTCGTTTAATTGAATCGCTTCTTGTTCACATATACCTACTGTCACTTCGATGCCTGCTTCTTTTAGACGAGCAATACCTGTACCTGACACTTGTGGATTCGGATCAACAGTCGCGACCACGACTCTTTTTACTTTCTTTTCGACTAACAAATTGGCACATGGTGGGGTTTTACCATAATGACTACAAGGTTCCAACGTCACATAAACGGTTGCCCCATCCGCCTTTTCACCTGCCATTTGCAAGGCAAGTACTTCTGCATGACCTTCGCCACGTTTGAGATGAGCACCAAAACCAACGACCTGGCCATCCTTCACAACAACTGCACCTACCACAGGGTTTGGAGACGTTTGTCCTTCTGTTTTTTCAGCTAATCGAATCGCCAACTCCATATATTCCTGATCCGTCACTTCCATCACCTCCTAATAAAAACGAAAAAACCCCGAAAGATATGATCTCCCGGGGGTATGTAAAAAATAGCACTTAATAAGCCTAAATGTAGCCATATTTAAATAAAACGGTAGATCCGCTTTTTTAAATAGAGCAAATAGACGCAAACAAACTATCAAAAAAAGACAGATTGATTGTGTAAACAAATAGACATGCTCTCCTTCTCCCATCCAGACTATTACTGTCGGTCCTAGACTTACACTAGGTCAGCCGCTTATTAATAAAAAACGAATACGCGGGTCACGGACTAAGAGGGTAAACCCTCATCACCGCCGGTGGGGAATTGCACCCCGCCCCGAAGGATTATATGAAATTTTTCTCCACTTATAGTTCAAACATTGGATTGATTTGAATTTTATCACCAGCACTTTGAAATTGCAAGAAATTAAATTTGATATCATCTCCCTAACCAATATTTTAGTTCATCAATGGCCAATTGTTAATCAAATCTAAATTAGCAATTATACTTTAACCTAATTTAAGCACAATCGTTTTTTCATAATCAAAACCACCAGTGTGAACTGGTGGTTTACTCTGCGGCTGAAAGCCTTTCTTACCGGCCTTGGCCTTAAAGGCCCACTGATACGGTTTCCCTCTTGCACCACATTCACTCACTAATTCTAAAGAATTTCTTTATTTCTTCTTATTTTTCTCACCAGTAAATGGGTCATAGTCTTCGAACAATGATAACTGGTCACCCATATAGTCTTCTTTTAGCTGATTCCTAATGTATTCTTGTATTTGTTTTTTGTTTCTTCCTACTGTATCAACATAGAAACCTCTACACCAAAACTTCCTGTTCCCATAGCGATACTTCAAATTGGCATGCCGATCAAATATCATCAGCCTACTTTTTCCTTTTAAGTATCCCATGAATTGTGACACACTTAACTTTGGAGGAATACTTACTAACATATGGATGTGATCCGGACAAGCATTTGCTTCATGGATTACTACACCTTTTCTTTCACATAAATCTCTTATGATTTGTCCGATACTTTTTTTATATTTTCCATAGATGATTTGTCTTCTATATTTTGGTGCAAACACAATGTGATACTTACAATTCCATGTTGTGTGTGCTAAACTATTCATGTCCTTCACAGGGCATACCTCCTTCTTTGGTGAGATGAAGCGGTCGGGAAACCAACTTTATCCTACCATGGAAGTGAGGTTTTTTTAATACCACGCTTGAAGCTCTTTTGAACCCCCGGCATAGCCAGGGGTTTTCGAAAACCAAAAAAAGGCTTGCCAACTGTCTCGTTTCCGAGATTTTGTCGACAAGCTCAACTAAACATTTGAATACGTTTGGCACTTTGTTGTTCTGCTCTATTTATATACTTTGTTTTTGTAAATGTTCTTCTTTTTCTTTAAGTCGATAGCGATGTAAAATCGGCTCCGTATAACCATTTGGTTGTTCTCTACCTTTAAGTACTAACTCTAGTGCCGCTTCAAAAGCATTAGAACGTTCCCCATTATGAACTAATACTCGGTATGTCTTATCATTACAGTTTTGTTCATCCACGACTTTAGCCATTCGATAAAAGGTGTCAATGACTTGTTCTTCCGTACAAATCTGATGGTGCAACCAATTAGCGATATGCTGACTTGAAATCCTTAATGTCGCCCGATCTTCCATTAGCCCAACATTATGAATATCTGGTACTTTAGAGCAACCAACCCCATGATGAACCCATCGCACAACATACCCTAATATTCCTTGTACATTGTTATCTAATTCATTTTGAATCGTTTGCTTATCCCAAGCACGATCTTCTGAAATCGGTGGTGTTAAAATCTCTTCTAAGTACGAATGATTATCTTCACGTTTGTTCGTTTGAACATCAACTACATTAATTTGGTGATAGTGAATTGCATGTAAAGTAGCCGCTGTTGGAGATGGAACCCAGGCTGTGTTCGCTCCTGACTTCGGATGATCGATTTTTAGCTCTAACATTGCTTTCATCTCATCTGGCATCGCCCACATTCCTTTACCGATCTGAGCACGCTGTTGGAATCCGGTTTTTAAGCCACTTTTTACATTTGACCGTTCATAGGCCTGTAACCATTTCTCCTGCTTCATTTCTGCTTTTGGAACGACTGGTCCTAGCTCCATTGAAGTAAAGATTTCATCACCAGTGCGGTCTAAAAACCCTGTATTAATAAAGGCAATCCGCTCTTTTACTTTTTCAATACAATTAATTAAATTTACGGATGTACGACGTTCTTCATCCATTACCCCTATCTTTAATGTATAACGCTCCATTTCTAGCATATCTTCCACCATATTAAACATGCGGTTAGCGAACTCGACTTCTTCGGAACCATGCATTTTTGGTTTTACGATATAAATCGAACGTTCCTTTGAATTTTTAAGCTCACTTAAGCCGATAATGGAATGTTTCGCAATCAAACTTGTTATGACCGCATCAATAATACCCTCTGGCACTTCTTGACCAACCTTATCTAAAATAAGATTGGAAGTCATAAGATGGCCGACATTACGAATGAACATGAGGGAGCGACCTGATAGGGAAAATTCCTCCCCATTCCCTCTTTTATAATGACGGTCTTGATTTAATTGCCGAAGCAGTTGCACTCCATTTTTAGTAAAAGTTGATGTTAGACTTCCGTTCATTAAACCAAGCCAGTTCCGATAAATATGCACTTTATCAGTAGTATCAACAGCCGCAACTGAATCTTCACAATCCATGATTGTCGTTAGAGCCGATTCTAAAATAATATCTTTAATTCCCGCCTGATCAAGCTGACCAATCTCATCATGTCGATCGATTTTAATCTCGAAATGAAGTTGATGATTTTGAACTAGGATTGTTTTAGGATCATCCACTTCACCGGCATAACCTACAAACTTCTCCGGATCTTTTAATTTAGTCACCTGACCATTTTCTAACGTAATAGAAAGCGTCCCTGCTGTGATTTGATACTGTTTAGCTTCACTATGACTCCCTTGCTCTAAAGGAATGACTTGGTCGAGAAATTGCTTTGTATACTCGACTACTTTTTGCCCTCGTAGTGGATTGTATTGAGCTGTTATTTTTGTATCTTCACTTTCATCAAGCACATTTGTTCCATAAAGGGCATCATAAAGACTCCCCCATCTCGCGTTTGCTGCATTAATCGCATATCTTGCATTGTCTAAAGGAACAACGAGTTGCGGACCAGCTTGCCTAGCAATTTCCTCATCAACATTTTCTGTTGTAATTTGAAAATCAGCCACACGTTTTTCTAAATAACCAATTTCCGTTAAGAACTCTTGATATGCCTTTGCTTCAAACTCTCGATTATTTTGATACCATTGATTTATTTGTTCTTGCAAATGCACTCGTTTTGATAACAATTGATGATTAATTGGGCTTAAATCTTCAATTAGGTTTTCAAAGTTTGCCCAAAACTGTTCTTTATCTAAATCTAATCCTATTAACGCTTCGTTTTCAACAAAGTGAACGAGCTCTTCTGCCACTTGAATTTGTCCGATCTTTTTATACGGTTTCAATTATTCATACCTCCCAACCACTTTTAAAAAAAGAAGGGTTGTTCAATACCTTCAACCCTTCTTACATAAATATAATTCGCAATATTCCGTCTTTAATTCCGAGAAAACGTTCTTTGACCGAGAAGTGAACGATATAAAATAGGGTAGAATTTATTCTGTTTCTTTTCTTAAACAATGGTCGCATTTTGTCATATACGTATCTGTTGGTGTCTTGACTGGATGACCACAATCCGCACAAATGATCATACTTGTTTTAGTTGTTTTCGTTTTCATAATAAACCCTCCCTATTTTTGATAATAAATAAAATGAACCTTCCATCACATTGGCTTTTAACCAATCTAACTAGATGAAGTATTCCTTCTAAATAAAGGCTAAGCGTCTATCACGCTTGCCCTCCTCCACTTCTCGGAGATTTGAAGGCATCACTTCTTTTAGCTTGAAATAAACTGTTCTGTTTCCGTTGAGTTTTTCATTGCGGTTGTGGAAGAAGTTCCTCCCGTTATGATTTGAGACACTTCATCAAAATAACCAGTTCCAACTTCTCGTTGGTGCCTTGTAGCCGTATAACCATATTTTTCACTCGCAAATTCTTCTTGTTGTAATTTGGAATAAGCAGCCATCCCATGTTCTTTATAACCTCGAGCAAGTTCAAACATGCTATGATTTAATGCATGGAAGCCTGCAAGTGTTACAAATTGGAATTTATATCCCATAGTTCCAAGTTCTCTTTGATATTTTTCAATCGTCTCATCATCAAGTTTTGCTTTCCAATTAAACGATGGTGAACAATTGTAGGCAAGCAATTTATCTGGATACTCAGCATGAATAGCATCAGCGAACACTTGAGCTTCCTCTAGATTTGGTTCTGCTGTTTCACACCAAATTAAATCGGCATATGGAGCATAAGCAAGCCCTCTTGCAATCGCTTGATCAATCCCTGGTTTTGTTCGATAAAAGCCTTCAGGAGTTCGTTCTTCTGTAATAAATGGCGCATCATAAGGATCAATATTACTAGTAATTAAGTCAGCTGCATTAGCATCTGTACGAGCAATCAATACGGTTGGAACACCTAATACGTCAGCTGCTAATCGTGCTGAGATTAAGTTTTTAATCGCTTGTTGTGTTGGCAATAACACTTTCCCGCCTAGGTGGCCACATTTTTTTTCTGAAGCAAGTTGGTCCTCAAAGTGAACGCCTGCTGCTCCTGCTTCAATCATTCCTTTCATTAATTCAAAGACATTTAGTTGCCCACCGAATCCAGCTTCCGCATCTGCGACAATTGGTGCAAACCAGTCTGTATCATTTTTACCTTCCATATGTTCAATTTGGTCAGCTCGTTGCAAGGCTTGATTAATTCTTTTCACAACAGCTGGCACACTATTTGCTGGATATAAGCTTTGATCCGGATACATCTGTCCAGATAAATTAGCATCTGCTGCTACTTGCCAACCACTTAAATAAATTGCCTTTAAGCCCGCTTTTACTTGTTGAACGGCTTGGTTTCCAGTTAGTGCCCCAAGTGCATGAATATAGTCCTCTTCATTCAACGATTCCCAAAGCCTTTTAGCCCCTCTTTCGGCCAATGTATATTCAATTTGTAGAGAACCTCTTAATTTCAATACCTCTTCAGCTGAATAAGGTCTTGTAATTCCATTCCAGCGGCTCTCATTTTGCCACATCTCCTGCAATGCTTGTAATTGTTGGTTATGATCCATGTTTCCCCACGCCTTTCTCCTCGTTTTTGATTTCATTTTTTTGTTTCTTAAGTATTTTTAAAACAGAATTTCATCAAAATAAGCGTCAAACATTTACCATTATTTACATCTATCTAAAGAAATGTGACACCCCTTCCTAACTTGTTAAATCTATTATATAACAGTTAATGTTTTTTGTGAACAGTTTTTTTAAAATAGTTTGAATATTGCTATTAAAGCATTTAGTTGTTGTGCAACAGAAGAACTTAAAAACGTTGATGCATCAATATTTCTGGTTTTTTTCTCCATTAAAAAATATTTTTATTCCTCCGATTTATTTCAAGATTATAAACTTTAAAAATGAACGAATAACATTATTAAAGACCTGTGAGGAATTTTTCCTCACAGGTCTTTTATCTATCGTTTATGATGATTAGAAAGGGAATATGTGCTCAACGCTTCGCTTTCGCTGTTTGAGTCTGTCTTGTCATGTTCACTTAACTTCGATCATCACAGCGTCTCCTTGGCCACCACCACTACAAATGGCGGCAACCCCTATTCCTCCTCCTCTTCGTTTCAGTTCGTAAACGAGTGTTAATAAAATCCTCGCACCACTAGCTCCAATTGGATGACCAAGGGCAATCGCCCCACCATTTACATTGACCTTATCAGGGGTTAAACCTGCTATTTTATTACTAGCCAAGGCAACAGCGGCAAAGGCTTCATTAATTTCAAACAATGAAATATCGCTTTCCTTTTTGCCAGTTTTCTTAAGAAGCTTCTCAATTACTAAACCTGGTGTTTGCGGGAAATCTTTGGCTTGTGTAGCAACCTCAGCATGACCAAGAATTGTTGCTAACGGTTCTATCCCTTGATTATGAGCCTCTTCTTCATTCATTAAAACAAGGGCTGCTGCCCCATCGTTGACACCTGGTGCATTTCCAGCCGTAATCGTCCCTTCCTTACCAAAAATAGGCTTTAAAGCGGCTAAAGCTTCTAAACTCGCCTTTGCTCGTGGTGCTTCATCCTTCTCGATTAGAATCGGCTCACCTTTACGAGGGTGGATTTGTACCGGAACAATTTCTTCTGCTAGTCGTCCTGATTCGATCGCACGAACAGCTCGCTGGTGGCTTCTATAAGCCCACTCATCCTGTTCGTCACGAGATATTTCTAATAGAGCTGCTGTCTCATTCCCATATTGCCCCATATGAACCCCTGTAAAACTACAAGATAGGCCATCATGAACCATCAGATCAACGAGAGGAGTATCCCCCATTCGTGCTCCCCACCTCGCCTTTGGTAACACATAGGGAGTGTTTGACATCGATTCCATCCCTCCGGCAACGATGATTTTTTCATCACCTGCACGGATGATCTGATCGGCTAATGAAACCGCCCTTAAACCTGAAGCACATACTTTATTAATCGTCTCTGTTTTTACGTGCCAAGGCAACCCAGCTGCTCTGGCGGCTTGCCTTGAAGTGATTTGACCTTGCCCTGCTTGAAGAACATGGCCAAAAATCACTTCATCAACCTGATCGTTTTTAAGACTGGCTCGACTAACCGCCTCTTTAATGGCGATTCCACCTAATTCAACGGCCGATAAGGAGCTTAAATGACCGCCAAATTTCCCAAACGGCGTCCTTGCCCCACTGACAATGACCGATTTCATCGACTAAAACCTCCTTTCCTTTATCCTGAAATTAAACAGGATAAACAGGGTGCTTACGATTCGTAAAATCAATGTGCTTAGACTGATAGAGATCGTATCTTTTGACAAGTTCCTCTCTTAATTCGTTCCCATGAATAATTCCGTCAATCACCATTTCGGATGCTAATCGATACACATCAATGTCAGCTTTATATTCAGCTCGTTTTTCTTCAATAAAAGCCGCCCTTTGTTCCTCTGGAAGCTCACTTATTTTTTTGGCATAAACAGCATTGACCGCAGCTTCTGGCCCCATTACCGCAATTTGTGCACTAGGTAGGGCAAGGCAGCAATCTGGTTCAAAGGCAGGGCCGCACATCGCATACAGACCCGCCCCATAAGCTTTACGAATAATGATCGAAATTTTCGGAACGGTTGCTTCTGAAATCGCGGCAACCATTTTGGCTCCGTGACGAATAATTCCGGCTTTCTCTACCTTAGTTCCAATCATAAACCCTGGAACATCCGTTAAGAAAAGCAAAGGAATATGATAAGCGTCACATAAATTCACAAACTTTGTTACTTTATCAGCTGAATCTGGGAAAAGAACCCCACCTTTAACACGTGGTTGATTTGCAACGATCCCGACTGAACGTCCATTCAGTCTCGCCACACCAGTAATAATCTCCGCTGCAAATAATTTCTTAATCTCAAAAAAGGAATCCTCATCAACAACGCGCTCAATTAACTCATACATATCAAAAGGCATGTTCTGATTTGACGGGATCATATCTTCAATTGTCTTCTCAAAACTCTTTGGCTCCACCGTCTCACTTATCGCTGGCCGCTTGGAATAATTGGCTGGAAAATAGGAGAGGTATTGACGCCCAAGAGCAATCGCTTCTTGTTCATTTGCTGCCAATATATCACCACAGCCGGAAACCGAGCAATGCATTCTCGCCCCACCCATTTCTTCTAATGTGACTTTCTCGCCAATAACCATCTCCGCCATTCTCGGTGAACCTAAATACATTGAAGCATTTTGATCAACCATTATGACGATATCACAAAAGGCGGGAATATAAGCTCCACCAGCTGCTGAAGGTCCGAATAACAAACAAACTTGCGGAACTCGCCCTGATAATTTTATTTGATTATAGAAAATTCGACCTGCTCCTCGTCTCCCTGGAAACATTTCAACTTGATCAGTAATACGTGCCCCAGCCGAATCGACTAAATAAAAGATCGGGACATTTAACTTTTCAGCTGTTTCTTGAATTCGAATCATTTTTTCGACCGTTCTTGCCCCCCACGAACCTGCTTTAATGGTCGAATCATTTGCCATCACACATACCGTTTGATCGTCAATTTTCCCTGTGCCTGTTACAACTCCGTCCGCAGCTAACCCTTCTGACTCACAATTAGCAAATAAACCGTCTTCTACAAACGAATCTTGATCAAATAAAAGATTCAGTCGTTCTCTGACAAATAATTTCCCTTTATTTGCATTGCTTTCGTGATACTTAACTGCTCCACCTTTTTGAATGGATTCAATTCTAGTTTGTAATTCTTGTTGGAGTTTTTCAGTGTTTAATGACATAAGCCTTCCTCCTTATCAAGCAAACTTTAGCTAAAAATTCTATTTATCTATTCATCTGTAAACTATAACTAGGGAGAGGACGCCCTAACTTGCTTTCAATAAATTGAGCCGCTGCAATAATTTTTTCTAAATTGACCCCTGTCTCAATTCCGATCCGTTCGAGCATATACAATAAATCGTCTGTTGCGACATTACCCGAAGCGCCAGGTGCATACGGACAGCCGCCTATTCCAGCGGTCGAACAATCAAAAGTGGTTATGCCACATTCAATCGCAACAACAACATTAGCTAATCCTAAACCACGCGTATTATGAAAATGTAAGGCTACTTTTTCTGCTGGAAACCTTTTTAATAAAACATTCAAAACATCCTCGACCTGCTTAGGATTCGCAATACCGATTGTATCACCGAGTGAAAGTTCATCGACCCCACTTTCTAATAACGCTTCCGATACTTTGATCACTTGCTCCAAATCGATTTCCCCTTCATAAGGGCAGCCAAAAACCGTTGAGATATAGCCTCTTGTTTTTTTTCCAGCCACAATTGCATTTTGAACGACTTCATTTAAAATCGGAAACGTCTCATCGATCGACTTGGCAATGTTTTTTTGGTTATGGGTTTCACTTGCTGACATAAATACGGCGACTTCATCGATTTTGGCTTCTATCGCTTTTTCTAAACCTCTTTGATTTGGAACGAGAGCTGAATAGGTTACACCTTTGACACGCTTTATTTGTGTCGCCACTTCATAAGAATCACTCAGTGCTGGAATCCATTTAGGCGGGACAAAAGAAGTCACTTCAATCGACTTTAAGCCGCTTTCTGATAATCTATCAATCCAAGCGATCTTATCTTCTGTTGCAACCCACTTTTTTTCATTTTGTAAACCATCACGTGGCCCCACTTCCTTCAGCGTGATTTCCTTCGTCCACTTCACAAAATCACATCCCCTAGCTTCGGTTATTCCAATTCAAAAATGACATCTCCTTCGTTAATAAATTCGCCCTCACTCGTTTTTACTTCTTTTACAACAGCTGCTACTTCTGCGGTAATCGGGATTTCCATTTTCATCGATTCTAAAATGGCGACCTCTTGACCAACCTCAACTGTATCTCCTTTTTTTACGAGTAACTTCCAAACATTCCCTGCCATACTTGCTTTAACTTGTGCCATTTGTTTTTTCCTCCTATCAAGTTAAGAAACGGTTATATACCGGTTCAGAAAATCTGTTGTTGTATCTCCTTTTTGAAATGCCTGATGCCCAAAAACCTCCATTAACAAAGGAATATTGGTTTTAATTCCTTCAATTTTGTAATCGTTTAAAGCGTGGACCATTTTTTCGATCGCTTGCTCTCGTGTGTCAGCATGGACGATTAATTTAGCAATCATCGGATCATAAAAAGGAGTAACAACCGATCCTTCTTTCACTGCCATCTCATGTCGAATTCCTTCTCCCTCAGGCTGTTTTAAAGTTGTAATTGTACCAGGCGAAGGGTAAAAGGTTTTTGGGTCCTCTGCATAAATACGTGCTTCTATCGCATGACCCTTATTTAAAATATCTTCTTGTTTCAAAATAATCGGTTCACCTTGAGCAATATCAATTTGAGCTTCAACTAAATCGAGCTTTGTAATCTCCTCTGTCACTGGATGCTCAACTTGTAATCTCGTATTCATTTCAAGAAAATAGTAGTTTTGTTGTTCATCAACGATAAACTCAATCGTTCCGGCATTTTCATAACCAATCGCTCTAGCTGCTTTGACGGCAGCTTCGCCCATTTCTTTTCGTGTTTCTTCCGTTAAGAAAACCGATGGGGCTTCTTCAATCACCTTCTGATGCCGTCGTTGAATCGAACATTCACGCTCCCATAAATAAATCGTTTCTCCGCTTTTATCGGCCAAAATTTGTACTTCAATATGGCGTGGATTATGAATGTATTTTTCCATATACATCGAACCTTCTCCAAAAAAGCTGAGTGCTCTTTTTTGATTGCCAACAAATGCTTTTTCAAGCTCTGCTTGGTCATAAGCCAGTTGCATCCCAATACCACCACCACCTGCTGAAGCTTTTAACATAACGGGGTACCCTATTTCCTCTGCAACTAAAAGAGCTTCTTTTACATCTGTTAAAGGATGTTCAATACCTGGAACAATTGGAACACCTGCTTTTTTCATCTGTTTTCGCGCTTCAATTTTGCTGCCCATTTTTTGAATCACATCAGCTGTAGGACCAATAAAAACAAGTTCCTCCGCTTCACACCTTTGGACAAATTCAGCATTTTCTGATAAAAGACCATAGCCTGGATGAATCGCACTTACATTTGTTTTCTTAGCTATTTCTATGATTTTATCGATGTTTAAATAACTTTCAGATACACGAGACCCACCGAGTAAATACGCTTCATCTGCTTCTTTTACAAATGGAGAATCACTATCTGCCTCTGAATAAACAGCAACGGTTTTGATTGATAACTTTTTACAAGTTCTCATAATTCTTGAGGCTATTTCACCGCGGTTCGCAATCAATATTTTTTGAAACATAAAAGTCTCCTTTTTATTAGAGTCCGTTATTTTTTCACATCTTTTAACAACCAATTTCGCGTGCAATGACCATCCGTTGAACTTCAGACGTTCCTTCACCTATTTCGAGTAGTTTGGCATCACGGAAAAATCGTTCAACTTGGTATTCTTTCATATAACCATAACCACCATGAATTTGAATCGCTTGATCACAAACCTTCATACATATCTCAGAAGCATATAACTTTGCCATCGCGGCTTCTTTTTTAAACTTTTTCCCTTGATCTTTTAACCATGCCGCTTTAAAGACCATATTTCGTGCTAATTCAATATTCATTGCCATATCAGCCAACTTGAATTGAATGGCTTGAAATTGAGAAAGGCTTTGACCAAACTGCTTTCTTTCCTTTGCATATTGTAATGATTTTTCATAAGCACCTTGAGCAATTCCAACAGCCATAGCTCCTATCCCAATTCTTCCCCCATCTAAAGTCGCAAGAAACTGCTTAAAGCCGTTACCTTCCACACCTAGTAAACTTTCATTGGTAACGCTTACATTTTCAAGTACTAGTTCAGTCGTATTTGATGAATGAAGACCTAATTTTTCATATTGATCATAAATTTTAAAGCCTGGCTCATCCGTTGGTACGATAAAAGCACTTATCCCGTTTATCCCTTTAGATTTATCTGTCACCGCAGTCAAAGCAAGGTTTTTAGCAAAGCTTGCATTGGTAATAAAACATTTTGTCCCTGTAATTTCCCAATGATCCCCTTTTCGTTCCGCCTTTGTTTGTGTTCCACCCGCATCAGAACCAGCATTCGGCTCCGTTAAACCAAACGCTCCTAAATATTCACCTGTACAAAGCGGCGTTAAATATTTTTGTTTTTGTGCCTCTGTTCCAAATAAGTGCAACGGGGCTCCCCCAAGTGAAATATGGGCTGAGTACGTTATTCCAGTTGAACCACATACCCGACTTAACTCTTCAACAACAATCGCAAAACTGATCGTATCAGCTTCAGCACCTCCATACTTTTCTGGAAATGGTAAGCCCATTAGCCCTAGTTTGGCTAGTTTTTTATAAATCGGGAGAGGGAATTCCCCTGTTCGATCCCTTTCATCCGCCTCTGGAGCTACTTCATTTTCAGCAAAATCTCGAATCAATTTCTTAATCATCGCTTGTTCCTTCGTTAGTTCAAAATGCACACGGCTTCAACCCTTTCTATTGGCATTTCAGAAAAACTTCTTTTGAACAATCGCTTTCTTATTAAACTCTCTTTTTGCCTTTTACAACGGTGTCAAACTGTAGGTTTTACGGATTCGGTTCTTTGTTAGAAAATTACTGGTGCGGTTTGTCATGACTATTAATCGGCTAGCCATCTTAAAAGGGGACTTGATGAGTAAAAATAGGTGTGTGTTAAAATGTTACAATTTAATCTTAATCAAACAAAGTTGAAAATTCAAGCAAAACCTTAAAAGCCATTTGGTGCTAGGGGTTTGGAAAATGATTTTAGGTAGGCTCGCTTTTTTTTATTACTTATTCTGTTTTTCGTACCTTAATTTTGGCCAATCGGCTTTTTCATTACCTATCATCTGTTTTTCGTACCGTAATTTCGGCAACCTGGCTTTTTCATTACTTATCACACGTTATTCGCACCCTAATTTCGGCAACCCAGCTTTTTCATTACCTATCACACGTTATTCGCACCCTAATTTCGGCAACTCGTTCTTATCATTACTTATCACACGTTTTTCGCACCCTAATTTAAGCATTTCAACCATTTCATTACTTAACTTCACATGACAAACAAAAGCATCAGCTAAATTTTAGGCTAATTCAAAATAAAAAAACCACTCAATTGAATGGTTTTTAACTCTCTTCATACTGAATAAATAATCCAATAAACTGCTCAAACGTCTCGGCCACTTCAATCTCTTGCCACACTCCATCCTCTTCATAAAAAAAGACAACACGTGGCTCGTCTAAATTCAGACGATAATCAAAAGCCAACCAGCTAAACAGATCACCTGTTATTAAAATAAGTTCATTCGGCAAATGAAACTCTTCAATAAAAACCTTTGAAAGACCTACTCCTTTTTCTAATTCAATTTCTTGCAAATAATGAATCACATACGGAAGCTCTTCACTTGGATAAATTGGTACTGACAATTCGCCGCCATTTTGGATTTTCATCAATTGTTTATAAAGGGTTGGCAAAGATAAATTGAGACTAGTTTCAACCGCGAACAAAAGTTCATTCGTTAACACTTCACCTGGTTTATATACACTACGTTCTTTCCATACTTCTTTTAATTGTTGCTTTGTCCAACTTTTCATCTTCTCACTCCCATATTCGTTATTGTATCAAGAAATAAAGAATCGGCAAAACAACGACTAACATGGACGTGCTGACAATCCAATTGGCATTCGCTAACTCGATCTCTAATTTATATAACTGAGCTGGAACTAAAGCCATTACAGCTGGAGGCATTGCCGCTAAGATTAAAATGACTTTGAGTAGGAGACCATCTTGGTAAGAACCTAACCCTAAAAGATAGGCTACTCCTACAACCACTACTGGTACAAGAGCGGATTTTATAAAAGCTAATGTAAAACCTTCTTTTAGATAAGTCCGAACCGATTTGACTCTCATTGAAAACCCTAATGGTACGACTAATAAAAAAGTGGCCAAAGGAACAAGAAATTCATTTAAGGTGCCAAAAAATTCTGGCCGCTCGATGGTTGAGAAGTTTAAACCTACACCGAGACAAACAGCTATAAGTGTGACCATAATAAAAGGATCTTTTATTAATTGTTTTATTTTTGATTTTTTGGCTTGCTTTTCTTCAGCTTCACCGTATCTCTTTGCAACGGGAAAACAAACGGTATAATAAAATAATTCCTCAAACAATCGGAACATAGCCGCAATCGCTAATCCCATTTCACCTAAAAATAAAAAACAAAATAACATTCCGAATGAACCTAGATTGGAAAAACTACCGCTAACAAACATGGCTCCAGCTTGTTTGTTATTATGCTGATAAATCCTCGCTGCGATTAGAGCGAAAACCCCGCCTAACAATAGCGTGAATATACCGATTACTGGTAAAAATAAAAACTCCATTTCTTGAATCTCAACGATCCAAAATGCCCCTATTAATATAAGAGGATTCAACCCTAAAATAACAAAGGGGATCATATTTTTGATCAGTTTGTCTAAAGGAATATGTGCCGGGAGCTTCTGTGTTTCAATTAAAAACCTAAGGAGGCGACCTCCAATTAGGCCGCCAACAATAATTCCAATCGCTAATAAAAAGGTAATAAACATATCTCCTTCTTCCTAACTATTCTTGTTCTAGCAAAGTTAACTCTGTTTCAAGAAATTCCACCAGTTCTTTAATCATTTCTTCAGAAAAATCAAAGCGAATCCCCGCTTTTTCATAAACTTCAGCTAATGATTTTGAACTTCCTAGAGCCATTGCCTCTTTATAGTTTGTTAATGTTTGATTTTTGTTTTCTTTATACTGACGATACATTTGCACGGCACCTAATTGGGCAATGACATATTCAATATAATAAAATGGAACTTCAAAAATATGTAAAACCCCAAGCCATGCTATTTCACGCCATTTTTCAAAACCGGACCAATCAACAAAATTACTATCGATTTCTGTTAACAATTCCGCATATTTTTGATTTCTTTCTTCAACCGAATGATTCGGATATTCATACAGCCAATGCTGAAATTGATCAATCACAACACCAACCGGTAAAAATTGAATAATGCCTTTCATTTGCTCTTTTTTCGCTCGCATGAAATCTGCTTTTGTTGGATAAAATTGTTCCCATTTATCCATTGTTAACAGCTCCATTGTCATACTTGCTAGTTCACTAGATTCCATCGGAGTTTCGCGATAAATTTGGAGCGGTAATTCTTTTTTAAAATCATTATGAATACAATGTCCCATCTCATGAAATAAAGTGATCATATCATCATGTGTTTTGGCATGGTTCATAAAAATAAAGGAAAGTTCTGAAATCGGTAACGGAGCACAAAAACCACCGGGAGACTTTCCTTTTCTACTTTCTAAATCAAGCATCCCTTTTTGATTCATCTGCTCAATTAATTCAGCAAATCTTGGATCTAATTCTCCAAGCACGTTTCGAACTCCATCAATCAATTCAGCTGTATTTGAAAATGGCTTTAAACGTTCTTCTCCTGCCAACACAGCTGATACATCCCATGGTAAATAGGTATCAACGCCAAGTTTTTTGGCATGCTCTTTTTGTAATTTTTCTTTTAACGGTTTTACATGTTTGGCAATACTAGCCGCTAATGTTTTGCAATCTTCTGGTGAATAATCAAACCGTTCGTATTTTTTAAACATATAGTCTCGATAATTGGCTAGATTGGCGTACTCTGCTTTTTTCTGCCTAATTTCTATTAGTTCGGACATGATTTTTTGGAGCGGCTCCTCCGACTCGATAAATGTTTCTCGAATGGCCGTCATCGCTTTTTTTCTTTTCTTTCGATCTGTATCTTGTAGAAAAGGAGACAATTGCGGAAGTGTTAACTGCTCCCCTTCCCACTCGACAACCGCGGCTCCTGTAATTTCAAAATAGTTGGTAGCGAGTCGATCTTCTTCAATTTCAAGCCTAACATTTTCTTTTCGAAACAAACTTTCGGCATTCTTTTTTCTTTTAAGCATAAACGCATACTCTTCTTCTGGGAGCTGCTCTAATGCTTTAGATGCAAGCAGTTTTTGATCAAGTTTAGCTTCATATTGCTTCACGAGCGGTTCGATTACTTCTTGATCTTGTTCAAAAGCTTTTTTGGCTTCTTCACTATCATTATAACTATTAAAATCAATATAATGACCTGTTAATGCCTCCTCAATTGCATCAAGAAGTTTGGTTTCTTCTTGTAAATAAAAAAGAATTTCTTCTGTAGAATGTAAAGGGAGTTTCAAAAGCTGTTCAAATTGGTCCGATAATTGTTGAGTATTCGAGAAATCAATCACTTCTTGATAAAATTTCGTCATTTTTTCAGCTCCTTTTCTCTTATCCTACCAAATAATCGCCTAGAAAACGACCGCTTGCCCTACATTTTAACTCTTTTTTGCAACGATTAGTTACCTGTTAATAAAGTCGGATAAACATAAGGCAATTCAGGTTGATAAACAGAAATCATCTCACTCACATCAATTTGTGGAATGAGCTGTCCCTCATACTCTCTTGTTTGTATAACTCCACGAACGGTTACCCATCCTGATTTTAAATGGTCGCTATGTTCAGATGATTGAACGATAAATCCATATCCAATCGCATCTGCGACACAGCATGTGAAGGCAAACCGTGCAATCGCAAGCTCTCCTTTTTCCAAAAGGGGATCATCATGTACAAACCCGGTAAATTCAATCTCCTTACCAATATATGAGTCTAGTCGTAAATGTAATAGAGCAAGTACATCTAAAAACATTTCATCCTGGACAATAAGTTTCTCATTTTGCTCAACTTCCCTCGCAATCCTCGTATAATGCTCCTCAATAAAATCGCTATTTTTCTCTAACCGGTCATCCGATAGTGGAAAAGTATAAGAAATTCCTTTTAGTTCAGCCATTTTAGTAGAAAGGGCATAATCTGGCAAAATAAATCCGATCACAAGAATAATAAATAATAATAGTAATGTACTATTTTTCCCTTTTTTAGTTTCCTCATGTGCCACACAATTACATGAGTGCGTTTCTTTTGCTGTGGCTGTGCTCCTCCAAATTTGACTTAGACCTAATAGAAGGAAAAAGACCATACCGATAATCACAATAAAATGCATAGAAGGAGCCACATAATAATCAAGCGATCCTGATAAAATCATCGCTAGTAATAATAAGCCAAACCCTAATAATAAAATACCAGAGAAATAGGAATAGCTTTCATTTATTTTATTCATTAAGATCCTCCCCCAATAAAGGCGATAACGAGCATTGTCAAAAACACGACGATCGTCACAACTACATGAAAAGCGATAATAAATCGCCATTTGAAGGTCGAAAGCATCATGAGTGTATTTTTTAAATCAAGCATTGGTCCGTAAATGAGAAAAGAAAGTGTCGCTTCAAAAGAAAAAGTACGTCCAAAAGAAGCGGCAATAAACGCATCTGCTTCCGAGCATAATGAGAGTAAATAACCTAAACCCATCATCATCATAATGCCGAAAACAGTCGTATCACCCGTTAACGCCAGCCAGTCCCTTGCAAAAAAGGTTTGAAATAGACTAGCTAAAAAAGCACCTATTACAAAATAACGAGCCATAAACAAAAAATCATCGGCTGTATGATAAAAAATCCCTTTGATCCCTTTCTCATGTACATGTTCTTCATGTTCACTCATTTCGTCGTACTGTAGGACATCCGTTTTCCCCCGCTGACGAAAAAGAATATACATGATAATCGCAATGAGGCATGTACAAATAAACGCTAGCCCCATTCTCCACCCAACCATTGACCAGTCGAGATTAAACGCATAATACGTTGAAGCTGCCACTATCGGATTTAAAATCGGGGCAGCGGTCATAAAAGCAACTGCAACATGAATCGGAACTCCTTTTCGAATGAAATTACGAATGACCGGAACGATCGCACATTCACAAATCGGTAATAGACAGGCAAGAATTAAAGCCGGAATTATACTTAAAAAAGGATGTTTTGGAATCCACTTAGAAATATGGCTTGGTTTAATATAAAGACCAATAAAGGCTGACATAAGAGCACCCGCAAGTAAAAATGGAAAGGCTTCTATTAAAATACTAAGGAAAATCGTCAAAAAAGAGACCGTCGTCTCAGATAAAACAAAAGACCACTCTGCCTGCTTAAAAGCTGGGAAGGCGGCAAGTAAAATGACGATCCCAATTAAAAGAATAAAACCAAACACATCTGTAAAAAAAGCTTTCATCCTATCGCCCCTTCCATCTCTTTTACTATATCTATTAAAATAGAGAGGATATAGAACTTATGAAAACGAATTTACTAGATTTGTTTGGTTTTTAATTTAACCTATTAAAATTCCTTGCCTATTCTGACGAGCGTCGATATTCGTAAACGGCCTCCACATTTGCTTGAACTTGTAATTGCCCAAGCTGGACGGGTGTCTGCGAAGAGGCTTCGAATGAATGTATGCGAGGTGTAAAAGGTTGAACAGGTGCACTTAATTCTTTAATTGCAATCGGAACCTTATCTAAATGAACACCTATTTCCGCAGTTAATACCGTTGCTTTTCTAGTTACATCAGCAACCGCTAGTAATAACGCTTCATCATAGGCCGCTTTTTCATCCTGTAACGTAAATTGAATTGACTGCACACGATTAGCCCCATTTAATACAGCCGCATCGACAACTTCTCCTGTTAAATCGATCTGATCAAGAGTTATTTGCACAATATGAGTAAGACGGTAAGAGCGAAATACTTGCTGGCCATCCTGATAGTCATACATAGGTATTAGTTGATATTCGATTGTACGAATATCATTTGCTGGAACACCTAATTGCTGAAGAGCAGAAATAATTTGATTCATTTTCTCACCATTTTCAACTTGCACCGTTTCAACAAGGCTTCCTTCTGTTTCAACCCCAAGTTGGATTACACTCTGATCAGGTGTAGCACTAACCTCCCCCGTACCAAATACAATCAATCGATCTTTTCCATGTTCAAGATTCATGATTAACCTCCTTAAATATAAAGCGAAGTCCGTTTGGTCAGAAGCGAGAAAAAATATAGGGCGACTATTGAAGACGCTCTTTGTCTTCATATAGACGACCGATTTTCTCGAGCTTCTAACGGATGCAGCTAGACTAAATGTACGTTTATATTTATTCTAACGATAAAAACACAAGAACATAAAAATAAAAAGGCCGCAAATCGTTATCATTTGCGGCTAGCTCTCTTTATCCAAACTGAGCATAATGAAGGCGGCTATACACACCATCTTGCTCGATTAATTCTTCATGATTTCCTTGTTCCGTTATACCCTCTTTTGTGACGACAATAATTCGATCGGCATTTTTAATCGTCGCTAAACGGTGAGCAATCACTAACGTTGTTCTCCCTTTTGAAAGTTCAGCTAATGACTGCTGAATCGCCATCTCCGTTTCCGTATCAAGAGCAGAAGTCGCCTCATCCAAAATTAAAATCGGTGGGTTTTTCAAAAACATTCGAGCAATAGCCAATCTTTGCTTCTGTCCACCAGACAACTTCACGCCTCTTTCGCCAATCACCGTTTGTAAACCTTCTGGTTGTGAACGAAGGAAATCATCTAACTGAGCTTTTTTAGCAGCTTCATAAATCTCCTCATCGGTTGCATACAGCTTTCCATAAGCAATATTTTCACGAATCGTCCCTGAGAATAAAAAGACGTCCTGCTGCACGATTCCAATTTGTGTTCGTAACGATTGTAAGGTAATATCTTGGATGTTATGACCATCAACATAGATATTCCCTTCACCTATTTCATAAAAACGAGGCAATAAGCTACATAATGTTGTTTTACCAGCACCTGATGGCCCCACAAAAGCAACCGTTTCCCCTGGTTGAATCGATAAGCTGATATTATCTAAAATATTCTCTTTTCCACCATATCCAAATGAGACATTTTGATAGGAAATCGCCCCATCCACAGTAATATCCTTTGCGTTTGGATGATCGGCAATATCCGGTTCTGTATCCATAATTTCTGTATATCGTTTAAAGCCAGCAATTCCTTTTGGATAACTTTCAATCACCGCATTAATTTTTTGAATCGGTCCAAGTAAAATATTCGATAATAAAATAAAGGCAACAAATTCACCATACGTTAATTCGTTATTAATGACAAAAAAGGTCCCAAAAAGAAGCGTAAATAAAGTCACGACCCGCATAAACATATAGTTGGACATGACGTTTTGTGCCATAATTTTGTAGGATTCAAGTTTTGTTTGGCGGTACATTTGATTGTTTTTCGCAAATTGTTTCTGCTCGTATTTTTCATTGGCAAAGGCTTGAACAACACGAATTCCGCCAATACTATCCTCAACACGAGAATTAATTTCCGCGACATCACCAAACATTTTTCGGAACGTCTTAGTCATTTTTTTATTAAAGTGAATGGCAAAGATCATTAGTAATGGAATGACGATAAATGAGATAATCGCGAGCTTCCAGTTGATGCCTAGCATAATTAAGAAAGCTCCAAGCAAAGTCATCACTGCAACAAAAACATCCTCTGGCCCATGATGGGCAACTTCGCCAATTTCCTCAAGGTCCTTCGTTAATCTTGAAATCGAATGACCTGTTTTATTATTGTCATAATAACCAAAGGAAAGCTTTTGCATATGACCAAACAGCTTTTGTCTCATATCTGTTTCTATATTAATCCCAAGCTTATGTCCCCAATAAGTGACAACAAAATGAAGAAATGTATTTAGACCATAAATAATCAGAAGACCTACACACGCCCAAATGATAATATGCCATTCCCCTTGTGGCAACAAACGGTCAATGACTTGGTTAACCGCGATCGGAAACGCCAACTCAAGCAAACCTACTAAAATGGCACACGAAAAATCAAGAATAAAGAGCCATTTGTACGGCTTATAATAAGAAAAAAATCGTCTTAACAATCTATCTCACTCTCCCTAACAAGTTCATTTTCTCTTTGATACTTAGATAGACGAAATAATTAGCAAAAAAAAGCTTTATTTATATCTATAAATAAAAGAAAACGAACTAATTGATAATGATAATCAATTATAAACTGATTTCCAAACATTTTCAATCCTTGATCAAGATAATTTTGGCAAATTAAAAAGAATGAAGAGTCGTAAACCTCTTCATTCAAAATGGAACAAACGTTATTCATTTCACTTTTCAGATTAGCTATAACGCTCTAATAAATCATATAAGAAACCACCATTATTAGTAAGATCCAATAAATCCAAAGCAAAATAGGAAACGACTCCAGTCACGATAGCCCAGCCGATTACACTGCCTAACACCCAAGCCGTCACTAACTTCTTACTGCTTCCAAGTGAAATCGCCAACAGGACAGCCAAATGACTTCCAACAAAAACAGGCCCGAGAATAGCTAGGCCTGGGAGCCCATATCGATTCATGATTTTTTCCGCTCTTGCATTTTTTTTATTTGAACCCTTCCCTTTTTTCTCTCTTCTTTTCCTCTGCCATTCTCTAATTCGATCAGCAAGAGCAATCACTAAAATAACCGTAATGACATTTCCAGCTACCCCAACTAAAGTGACAAGGAAAACATTTAATCCAGCAAGCGCCCCGACAGGAATCGTAAATACAACTTCAATAAATGGTGTCGCCGCCGCTAAAAAAACAATAATGTACGCAATAATAAAAGCGATAATCCATCTCCTCCAATTTCTCACAATTTCTTTTATTTTACCTCTTATACTAAAAATGTAAAGAATTTATCTTCCTACCCTTCATTTTGAATAAAAAAAGCTTAAATAAGACTATTTTCCATAATCTTGATAAACTGATTGACGCTTCGACTTGTTCTAGTGTACTATTCAATTAATACACTAGAACAAAATGTATAGGAGGAATAAAAATGAGTGCTTGGATTCAATTAGTCAAAAAAGAATTTCGTTTAGGTATTGGGATGCTCTATGCCGTTTTAGCCGGAACACTTGTTATAACAACCGTGAGTTTTATCGCTTCTATTATTGGAGGAATGCCCTTTGAACAGATAACCATGTTCGCTTTACTGCTCCTATTTTTCCATTTATTTTTTCTTATTATTTATTTATTAAATAGTTTACAAAAAGAAAAGCTTCAGTTCTGGTTGCATAACCCCTTGCCTGGATATGCCCTATTATTAGCGAAAATAGCGGCTGGGGTTATCTCTATGGTTCTTTCTATGATATTCACGACTTTTCTGTTTTTCATCCCCATCCTGCTTGGGGGGTTAAGCTTTTCACTCGATCAGAGTGGCGTATCTGTTTTACCTGAAGCAATCACCCTTTTTCTGTCTTTGTTTGTTAACTTTTCATTGCAAATGACGGTCGTCTTTCTTTTCTTTTGGGTCATTTATCTATGTTCACAAAATTATCTAAACACAGGATTCAGTTTTATCCTAACCCTGTTTCTCTTTCTCTTATCGATGTTTATCTATGGTCAATTTACACAAACAAGTTTCTTTTCTTCACTAACTAATTGGGGATTAATCTCACTTGAAAATACAACGAGCTGGTTTAACTTCACCCATTCCATAGACAAAATATCGATTACACTTGAGCAAACCAGCCCTTCTTTTTATATGGGGAGGTATGTAATAGAAGGACTTATTCTCATTGGGTTATTTTTCGTTACAAGTTGGCTCCTTGATCGAAAAATTGAGGTGTAACCTATGAGCGATACTTTTCATTCATCAAAACCAATCTACATCCAGCTAGTGGAACGAATTAAAAAAGAAATTGTTCGCAATGATTTAAAACCGGGCGATAAACTTCCTTCTGTTCGAGAGATGGCTCTGCAATCTGGAGTCAATCCGAATACAGTGCAACGGACGTATCGTGAATTAGAGTCAGAAGAAATCGCTGAATCAAAGCGTGGTCAAGGCACATTTGTAACTGAGAATCAAGTTGTACTCGAAGAAATGCGACAGAAGTTAAAAAATGAGGAAATTGCTCAATTTGTTAGTAGCATGTACGAAATGGGTTATCAAAAGGAAGAGATTTTAACAGGCTTAGAAGAATTTCTTAATGAATATAATCGAGGTGAAAAAGGATGATTCAATTTTCAAATGTGACCAAACATTATAAAAGGAAAACAGCCTTAAAGGAGGTAAACCTTGAGTTGTCACTCGGGAACATCATTGGTTTAATTGGTGAAAATGGCAGCGGAAAATCAACCCTCTTAAAATTAATCGCTGGACTTATCCACCCTTCAAATGGCGAAGTCACAATATCCGAAGAAAAAGTGACTCGTCGAATCGCGGCAAAAGTAAGTTATTTATCTGATCATGATCACTTTTACTCTTATATGACTGTTTCGGATACGCTCGCTTTTTATCAAAGTCAATTTGCTGATTTTAATATGGAAAAAGCAAAAGAAATGATTAATTTTATGAACTTAGAAGCTGCAGACAAAGTGAAACATTTATCCAAAGGAAATCGGAGTCGTTTAAAAATCATCTTAGCCATAGCCCGAGATGTTCCAATCGTTCTTTTGGATGAACCTCTATCCGGATTAGACCCACTTGTACGCGATTCGATTATTAAAAGCCTCATCTCCTTTATTGATTTAGAGAAACAATTGATTTTAATTACGACCCATGAAGTAATGGAAGTTGAAATGATTTTAGATGAAGTCATCGTCCTAAAAGACGGGCAAATCATCGGTCATAATCATGTGGATGATTTAAGAATGAGAGAGAATAAAGGTGTATTGGAATGGATGAAGTCGCTCTATGCATAATGAAAACTCAAATTGAACGAGGCTAGGTGTCGTTATGAATTTTTTATTCGTACCGTAATTGGGTACAACACATCCTTTCATTACCTATTCCGACTTTTACGCACTGTAATTTCACATCTCTTGATTTTTCATTACCAATACTTATTCCCCCCTTTTCCATATTCCTCTCAAAACGTTTGATTTTACTAAAAAGCTGCTTCAAAAGATCGATTGATCTTTTGAAACAGCTCTTCCATCATCATTTATGTTCAATCTCATTTAAAATCGTTTTAGCGATCTTCTCATCAAGCTCTTCAAAGTCATCATATGAAATCGTTTCATACAATTCCTTCCTTGTTTGCATATCTTCAAGAGCCCCGACCTGTGTACCTTCCTTTTTAATCAGTTGGAACACACGTTCATAAGCTTTCGCAGCTACTCGTAAGGACGTAACAGGATAAATAACGATTTGATAACCTAATTTCTCAAATTCCTCCGCTGTTAAATAAGGCGTTTTCCCGAATTCGGTCATATTCGCTAATAAAGGGACTTTGATATGTTCGACAAATTGCTGAAATTCCTCCTCTGATTGTAAGGCTTCTGGGAAGATCGCATCTGCTCCAGCTTCAACATATGCTTTGGCACGCTCAATCGCCGCCGCTAATCCTTCATTTGCCCGAGCATCGGTTCTCGCCACGATGATAAGAGATGGTGCAGTCTTTTTAATCGCTTGAATTTTTTGGACCATTTCCTCTGTTGTCACAAGCTCTTTTCCGTTTAAATGCCCACATTTTTTTGGCAATTGTTGGTCTTCAATTTGAACAGCTGCGACATGAGCTTCATACATTTCTTGGGCCGTCCTCGCCACGTTTAACACGCCACCAAAACCTGTATCGATATCAACAAGTAGTGGCAAGTTGGTTGCTCGAATAATTTCACGAGCTCGTTCGGCCACTTCTGTCGACGTAATAATCCCTAAGTCAGGTAACCCTTTACTAGCGGTATAAGCGGCTCCCGATAAATATAATGAGGCAAAGCCTGCCTTTTTCGCAACTAATCCAGCCATCGCATCATGTGCTCCAGGCATTTGTAAAATCTCTTTTTTTTCGATGAGTTGCTTAAACTGACTCGCTAATTCTTCTTGCGATATTGGTTGTTCAATAATCCAAGCCATACTTCCCCTCCTTACTTCACAAATAATTCTACAAAGTCATCGACATTCATCGTCGAAAGTTTTGCATAATCATAACTGATTGCTTCTATTTCTTTTAATTGCTTTTTGGAATAATGAGTTAACAAATTATGATGATATTTTTCCGTGATTTTTGGTTTCGCTTCATCACGGCGGAACCTGTGACCAAGTGGATATTCACATTCGACTTCCTCTGTGTAATGTCCATCCTTAAAATAAACTTGAACGGCATTAGCGATGGAGCGTTTTTCTGGGTCGAGATAGTCAGCCGTATAACGCGGATTCTCATTAATGACCATTTTTGCTCTCAATTGATCAATTCTAGGATCAACAGCGACATCATCCTCATAATCCTCTGCTACAATATTGCCTTTTAATAAAGCGATTGCCGTAATATATTGTAAACAATGATCACGGTCAGCTGGATTATTTAATGGACCCCTTTTATCAATAATCCGTATAGCCGATTCATGGGTTGTAATGACAATTTTATCGATTTCATCTAAACGGTTGATCACTTGCGGATGAAGAGCAACTCCCGCTTCAGCTGCCGTTTGTGCATGAAATTCAGCTGGATAAGAGACTTTAAATAAGACGTTTTCCATAACATAACTCTTAAGTGGTTGGCTTAACACCAATTCTTTTTTATTAAAAAGAACATCTTGGAAGCCCCATCCCGGTGCACTTAAAGCCGTTTGATAGCCCATTTCACCTTTGACCGCCATTAAAGCAAGTCTAACCGCTCGACTCGTCGCATCTCCTGCTGCCCAAGATTTACGAGAGCCAGTATTTGGTGCATGACGATACGTTCTTAAGCTTGAATTATCGATCCAAGCATTAGAAAGAGCATTAATGATTTCCTCACGACTACCACCAAGCATTTTTGTTACGACCGCTGTTGTCGCAATCTTGACATAAAGAACATGATCTAGTCCGACTCGATTTAAACTATTTTCTAAAGCAAGCACCCCTTGGATTTCATGAGCTTTAATCATCATTTCTAAAACTTCCAACATTTTCATTGGCTCTTGACCTTTTTTTAATCTTTCTTGACTAACAAAATCAGCGACTGCCAAAATACCGCCTAAATTATCAGAAGGGTGACCCCATTCCGCTGCTAACCAAGTGTCATTATAATCCAACCAACGAATCATCGTCCCAATATTAAAAGCTCCTTGAATTGGATCGAGCACATGTGACGTACCTGGGACTCGAACACCACTTGGGACGATCGTTCCTGGTACTACTGGTCCGAGCAGCTTTGTACATTCTGGATAATTTAAGGCAAGAATGCCACAGCCGAGTGTATCAATGAGCACATAGTGTGCAGTCGAAAAAGCCTCTTCACTCGTAATCTCTTCATTTAACACATAATCGGCTATTTGCTCTAATAAAAGATCGGTTTTCTGGTTTTCATTCGTTTTAATCATCAACTATCTTCCCTTCAATTAATAATCTTTGCCAATATAACGAACACGTGGGCGGAATAGGCGGTTATTTGAATGCTGCTCTACCACATGTGCGGCGAGTCCAACTGTCCTCGCACTAAAAAAGATCGGTGTATATAGTTCAATTGGAATTCCGAGCTTCCAATAAACTGGTGCCGCGTAATAATCGAGGTTAGGATATAGTCCCTTCTCTTCTCGCATCACTTTTTCACCCGCTTCACACATCTCTAATAATAAGAAATCACCGTCTTTTTCACTTAATTGTTTTAACGATTCCTTCATAATTAATGCTCTTGGATCCATCTTTTTCATATAAACACGATGTCCAAATCCCATTACCTTTTCTTTTTTGACAAGCTTTTGATATAATTGCTCTTCAAAATCAGCAACCGTGGATGCATCATTTAACATATACATTACCGCTTCGTTTGCTCCACCGTGCAAATGCCCTTTTAAAGAGGCGACCGCTCCCGTTAAGGCCCCATACATATCCGAATTTGTTGAGGCGATAACCCTTGCCGCAAACGTTGAGTTTGGCATCTCGTGCTCACTATATAAAAGTAAAGAGCGATCAAAAATCTCCGTTTGCCAGTCCTCTGGAACCTCTCCCGTTATCATGTATAAAAAGTTCGCACTATAAGTTAATAGGGGATTTGGCAAAATCGCCTCTTTTCCGTTCAGAATCCGATGAGCATTAACCGTAACCGTTGGCAATTGGCCAAGTAGCCGGTAGCCACGTTCCTTATTGATGTCCAAATGACGGTTTTCAATATCTGTATCATAACCAGCTAAGGCAGAAAGACCTGTACGTAGCCCGTCCATTGGATGCGTATTTTTCGGTAGTAACTTCATGATTGAAAAAATCTCCATTGGAAGATCATAATTCTCTTTTAATTTTTCAACGGTCTTTTCCTTCTCCTTCTCTTTAGGTAGCTCGCCTTCCAATAATAAATGGACAATATCGAGATAATCGTTTGTTTTGGAAAGTTCGATTAAATCATAGCCTCGAATGACAATCTTCTCTTTTTCTGTATCTAAAAATGAAAGCTCTGTTTCTGCAGCGATAACTCCTTCTAAACCAGGACCATATTCTTTTAAGCTCATAAACATCCTCCTTAAGTATAAAGCGGAGTCCATTTGCTCAGAAGCGAGAAAAAATTAGAACAGCTGATGAAGACGCTTTTTGTCTTCATTCAGATGGGCGATTTTTCTCGAGCTTCTAACGGACGCAGCTAGATTGATATTTTTAGATTGTTATACAGTTCGATCACCTTAATCAATAAACGATACTACCTCCTTTACCTCATTTTTATTTCCTTCATAATCATTTCTTTGTAAACCCTTTCATACCTTCAAATAAAATCAAAAAATAACAACAATTCGTTATCTGTCTTTATTATAAAATTGATCAAACAATTAGAAAAATATATAATTTTTATTAATAACGATAGATTTTTTCTATATCTGAGATCGGAGTGTTCACTTTTGAAAAAACAGGATTGGGAAATGCTCGTTACTTTATTTCATACAGAAAACATAACTTTAGCTGCTGAAAAACTATTTGTATCACAACCAACCCTTACGTCGAGGTTACAAAAGTTAGAAGAATATTACGGTGTTCCATTAATTATTCGAAAACAACGCGGAGTGATGTTTACACCAGAAGGAGAGAAATTAGTCTTACATGCAAAAAAAATGTTAGGTGAACTACGAAAAATCGAAGAAACGATTGATAATATGAAAAACCAAGTTTCAGGAACATTACGAGTCGGCGTATCCAACTTTTTTGCAACCCATAAAATGCCCAAACTCCTAAGACTATTTAAACAAGTTTACCCAAATGTTGAATTTCAAGTCGTGACAGGCTGGAGTAGTGATATGTATCGCCTCATCTTAAATCAAGACGTCCATATTAGTTTTATTAAAGGCGATTTTGCTTGGAAGGGGAAAAAGGACTTACTTTACGAAGAAGAAATTTGTGTCGCCTCCCCTTGGGAATTCAACTGGGAAGAGCTACCTACTTTACCGAGAATTGATTATCATACCGATGAAAATATGAGAAATCTTACCGAACGATGGTGGTATACGCTCTACCAGCAACCACCAAATATTAATATTCAAGTGAATCAAGTGGAAACTTGTAAGGAAATGATTATTAATGGATTAGGCTATGGTATATTGGCAAATTTAGTTGTCAGGCCTTATCCAGAGCTAATTACAAAACCGTTAGTACTTCCATCTGGTGAAAAATTAACACGCCATACTTGGATGTATTATCACGAATCCACCTTACAACTAAACCTAGTTCGTTCTTTTGTCGAGTTCATTAAAAAAATAGACGTCAAAGCCCTTTAAACAGAAACAACACTGACCGATAAAAAGTACCTAAGCAATTTCCTTTACTCAGGTACTTTCACTTATTTAGGGTCATCATCTCGTTTTATTTCTTCTTTATTTGGAGCAATTTCTTCTGAGGCTTCTGTTTGATAACGATAAGGAGCTGTTCTTTTTTCTAACTTTTCACCATTATTTAGTACATACATCAGTAAGTATTGGTGATAGTAATACTCAAAGATTGCTAAACCTGTTGCCGCTAGTAACGATGGGAAAAATAAATTCGCTCCATATGTTAAACTTTGACTAACGAACCAAATAAGGAAAAGGGCTAAACCAAAATCAGTGATCGTTGCGACTGTATTACTGATTCGCGGCATAATAAATAAATCACCTAAATAAGAAACAACACTTACTACTAAAGACAGAACAAACACATTGCCGATTGATACATGATAAAATAAACCAAAAATGATAAACAAAAAGGCAAAAGAGATCACCCATTTAAGTAATAACGCTTTGAAATACTGCATTTTTTTGACTCCTTTCACTCATAGTATGTTTCAACCAAAATGAACTATTCACCGATCGCAGATTCAACGGACTCTAGCGAATAAAGAATAGATTCACTTTTGAAAAAAACTTTCATATCATAAGTCCTCATAAGGTCATGAAAATGATAAAATCTATAGTTGAGAACATGTCTAAGCAAGTCTATGAGGGGGATTAATCGACTCATGCGTCGAAGTAAGTACTCTAAAAGTTCCCATATTTATTTTAGGAGGAAACAACATGGATGTTTTTACAGAATATTTAACAAAAATTGATAATCCAGATCATCGAGAGCGAACGGAAGAAGTTTTAACTTGGGTAACGAAGGAATTTCCAAACTTAGTGCCTAAAATTGCCTGGAATCAGCCAATGTTTACCGATCATGACACATATATTATCGGTTTTAGCGTATCTAAACAACATTTAGCCGTTGCCCCAGAAAAGGCAGGGATTGATCATTTTTCTGATGAAATTATCGAGGCTGGCTTTGATCATACGAAAGAGTTAGTTCGTATGAAGTGGAATCGTCCAATAGATTTCTCTTTACTTAAGAAAATGATCGAATTTAATATAATCGATAAAGCAGACTGCACCACTTTTTGGCGGAAATAAAAAATAGGATAACCATTAGAAATTCAGAGGTGACTTTATGGAGATAGAGAATATATTCGGCCATTTACCTATATTAGAAACAGAACGTCTTATCTTAAGAAAAATAACTTTAGATGATATACAAGATATGTATGATTATTGTTCTAAGGGTGAAGTATCTACATACGTTACTTGGGAAACACACAAGACATTAGCTGATACTAAAGAGTTTGTTGAATTTGTCCTAACCCAATATGAAAAGAACAAAATCGGCCTTTGGGGAATTGTGTTTAAAGCAAACGGAAAATTAATCGGTACGATTGATTTTGTTTCGTGGCAAGTCAAACATCGTATAGCAGAATTAGGCTATGTCATTTCTCCAGATTATTGGGGACAAGGGATTACGACAGAAGCAGCAAATGAATTAATTAAATTTGGCTTTCATCAAATGGAATTGATTCGTATTCAAGCAAGATGTTTTGTAGAAAATAAAGGGTCAGAACGAGTCATGGAAAAAATAGGGATGTCTTTTGAAGGGACTATTCGAAAAGGCATGTTAGTAAAAGGAAAACACGCGGATATCAAAATGTATTCTATCCTAAAAGAAGAGTACTCTTCTTTTAATATGTAAATAATAGATAGAGGTTTCGAAATAATCGAATAAAATTGGAGGGTCATTTTAAATGACTGAAGGTTCAGATTATCCAAAAGTGACTGCCCCGTACTCTTTTAATTTTATTGTTTTCTGTTACTCATTATTAAACAATCAAAATCAAATAATACCAATAAAACTTACTAATAGTGAAAAGGTTGAAAGTGCTATAAAAATAAAACATTGCTGGGAAGAACAATGTAAGTTAATAGAAAAAGAACATGAGTATGTTCTTTATGGTTCAATAGAAACTTCATTGCTCACTAATATTTTCCCTAATCTAAAGGAAAAAACAAAAAAAGAAATCCTATTAGCATTTAATTCAATTTGGTCTTATATAACATCTGGACTCTTATTAGAACAAGTATGCATAGCTAATTTAGATAGGATTAAACAAATAAGGAAAATTGAAAAAGAACTTTTTGTTGTATACGGCCAAATACCCCCAAATTGTAGATTGCACCTGAAAAATATAGGTGATTTTATATGTATTAATGAGTATTTATAAAAGGGTAACTTAATGCTTTAATGGTTTTAGAAAAGAGAAATCAACTTGCTATCATTAAAAAACATAAAAAGAGCCCTGGAATTGAATCCAGAGCTCTTCATTTATTACTCTTCCCAAACCTTTACTTCTTGCATTACGTCACCTTGCTTGATGCGGTAAATTGAATCAAGACCTTCGACAACTTGACCGAATACGGTATGTACACCATCTAAATGTGGTTGTGGCTCATGAACGATAAAGAATTGGCTACCACCTGTGTCTTTACCAGCGTGTGCCATTGAAAGAGCACCTGCTACGTGTTTGTGTGGGTTTCCTGCTGTTTCACAGTTGATGCTGTAACCAGGGCCGCCTGTTCCGTTTCCAACTGGGCAACCGCCTTGAGCAACAAAGCCAGGAATAACACGGTGGAATGTTAAACCATTGTAATATTCCTTATTCGCTAAGTCCTCAAAGTTTTTTACTGTATTTGGTGCTGCTTCTTCATAAAAGTCGATGACGATTTTTTCGCCATTTTCGAAAGTAATGCTACCTTTTTTCATAATATGTATACCTCCATTTATTAGATTCACCTTATTGTACACGAATTCATATTGAAAGTGAAATGAAAGAAGCAATCTTTCCAAAATCGTCAAGATCGCTTCCTTATATTACTATTGCTTTACAACACTTACTAAAGGCTTATCTAATCGGATTAAGTCGGCATAGCTTTCGCGCTCAATCACAACATATGCATCGCCTTCCTCTACAAATACAACAGCAGGACGAGGAATTCGGTTATAATTATTTGCCATCGAGTATCCGTATGCCCCAGTACAAAACACAGCGAGAATATCTTCATGATTGGCTTTTGGTAATGGTAAATCCCAAATGAGCATATCACCACTCTCACAGCATTTCCCTGCAATCGAGTACACCTCTTCGGTTTGTTCAGCCGCTCTATTTGCAAGTACAGCCTCATATTTTGCTTGATATAAGGCTGGTCTTAAGTTATCACTCATCCCACCATCAACAGATAAATAATGACGAATCGCAGGAAGTTCTTTAGAAGAACCGATCGAATAAAGAGTTGTACCCGCATCCCCAACTAAAGAACGACCTGGCTCAATCCAAATTTCCGGAAGGTCCATATTAGATTCCGCCGATTTTTCTTTAACAACACGGATCATCTCTTTGATATAATTTCCAACTGGTAGTGGAGCATCTTCTTCCGTATAACGGATACCAAAACCACCACCTAAATTTAAAACCTTTGGGACATATTGATAATTTTCACGCCATTGATTAATATATTGATAAATCTTTTCAACCGCCATCACAAAACCAGTTGTTTCAAAGATTTGCGAACCAATATGACTATGGATGCCTAATAATTCAATTTTTTCTGCCTTTAAAGCACGTTCAATCGCTTCAGCCGCTTGACCGCTTTCTAAATCAAATCCGAATTTAGAATCTTCTTGGCCTGTTGAAATATAATCATGTGTATGAGCCTCAACTCCAGGTGTAATACGTAACAAAACATTCATCTTTGTTTCTTTTTCTAAACAAATCCGACTTAGCTGTTCAAGCTCATAAAAGTTATCAACAACAACACAACCAATTTTAGCTTCAACAGCCATTTCTAATTCACTTATGCTTTTGTTATTGCCATGAAAATGGATACGTCCCATTGGAACATTGGCTTTGATCGCTGTATATAATTCCCCACCAGAAACAACATCAAGGCTTAAGCCTAGCTCTGAAGCTAATTGAAACATCGCTAAACAGCTAAAAGCTTTACTAGCATACGCTACTTGATAAGGTACGCCCTCATCTATAAATGCATCTTGAAATTGTTTAGCACGTTGTTTAATTAAGGCCATGTCATAAACAAATAAAGGTGTTCCATATTGTTTCGCTAGTTGGACCGTATCAACCCCACCAATTTCTAAATGACCAAATTCATTAATTCGACTCGTTCCATGTGTATACATTTATCTCTCTCCTTTATACGATCGTCATCTCTTTTGTGGAGAACACCTATCATTGTTAAGCCTACTAAAAAAGAAAAAACAGCTAGTTGTTACACTAGCTGTTTGCTGACGTAACCTCACTCAAAAAGAATAGTTCTCCACTGATCAAAATCAGTGACAGTCCGTTATTTATTCAATAACGACCCAGCTTTATAAATGGTGGTACATTTATATGCTTCGGCAAGTTGACCTTTTTACTTAAGTCATCGCTATCCACTAGCTCTTTAAGTATACTCATTCGCCTTGCACCTCTACCCCACTTTCACATGAGGTTCATGAAATTGTTGCTATAACTTTACCATAATCATACGTTTGTCGCAACCAGATCATTCACCAATTATCAATCATTTTTATTCTTTTTTCACATCCTGCTTAATTGGGTCTTGTGGGCTTACAATACTCGGTCTCCATCGCATCGAAGGGACATTAGCACGAATCACGAGCTGCCATAATGCTGGAGGATCAAATGGAATAAATGGCCAGAAATACGGCTTATTTAAAGGCTTAATTGCCGTTAAGCAAAGGATTAAAAGGAGCGTTCCAATCACAAAGCCAGGCACTTTAAAAAATCCAACCGCAAGTACGAGTAAAATCCTGACAATTCGAAGTGCCACCCCTAACTCATGACTAGGGGTCGCAAACATACCAATCGCCCCTAAGGCTACATATAAAATAACCTCAGCTGTAAAATAGCCGACTTCAATCGCCATTTCTCCAATCAGTAATGCAGCTACTAACCCTAATGCCGTTGCTAAAGGAGAAGGCGTATGGACAGCTGCCATCCTCAGGAGCTCAATCCCAAACTCAGCAAAAAGAATCTGTAAGAGAATCGGAATATTATTTGTTTCCTCTGGACCAATAAAATCTAAAATAGGCGGTAAAAGGGCCGGGTTAATGACCAACAATAACCAAAACGGAATAATAAATAATGAGGCAAATATCCCTAGTGTTCTCGTCCACCTTAAAAAAGTACCCACAGCTGGTGCTTGACGATATTCTTCTGCATGCTGTATATGATGGAAAAACGTCGTCGGTGTAATAATAACACTTGGTGATGTATCGACCATGATCAACACATGGCCCTCAAGCAGATGAGTCGCAGCGACATCTGGTCTCTCCGTATAACGCACAAGCGGAAATGGATCATAACCTTGTCTAACAATATATTCTTCAATCACTTTATCTGACATCGTGATCCCATCTATTTCAATCGCACCGAGCTCTTTTTTTAGAATATTAACAAGGTCTGGATCGGCAATTCCATCAATATACGAAATGCAAATATCTGTTTTCGACCGAACACCGACCTTAGTGATCTCATTACGTAACCGCTCATCTCGAATTCTTCGTCTCACTAAAGCAGTATTAATTATTATGTTTTCGGTAAAACCATCTCGTGCCCCACGAACGACTCTTTCTGTATCAGGTTCTTCCGGCCCTCGACCTGGGTATGAACGCACATCGATAATAAACGCTTCATCATATCCTTCAACAATGATAAAAATAAGACCAGAAAGCATTTGCGTAATCGCTTGATTGACCGAATTCGTTTCTTCTACTTGTACATGTGTCAAATGATTTTTTATAGTTGCAAAAACTTCCGTCGTTTTCCGGTTTCTCGCCCCGAGTTCCATGAGCTCCTTCATAATTTCAATAATATATAAGTTGTCTGTGAGACCCGTTACATAATAGATGCCAATTTTCTTGTCTAATATGACGAGTTCCCGAACCCCAACATCAAATGTTTGGTCAAGGCCAAGCCTTTTTTCCAAGTATGCGATATTCTCATCATAATTTTTTGAGAAATACTTTTCCTCAACGGTTGGTTTTGTCATAAAATCCACTCCTTTCTAAGATTAGCTGCACCGCCTTTTTCGTAATGGGTGCTCCTTTTTGCACAAGATCAAAACCACCCATTTTCCCGATATCTCCTACACCAACGACTATCGGCAGGTTAAACTCATCCAATATATATAATGTATCGCCATTTATTCTCCCAATTTCTAAGTCTGGAAATCCTGCTTTGTCTACACCGTATTCAGTTAAGTTACCAAAACGATCGATACTAACATCAATCTTTGCCCATTCACGCGAATGAGTCGCAGAAGCTACGGCTATCGCTCCTAACACATTCATTTGCGGATGGTCATAGACGATTCTCATCGCATGCTCACCTAAACCTTCATAACGACTCCCACTATCATCAAACATAACCAACACAGGACTATTTGGAGTTTTTAAAATAAGTTGGACTAATTCTTTTCCTGTCAAATGAGAAGGGTTTCCTGATGATTGACTAATACACCGACCACCTACTTCAGTTGCCGCTAATTGCACGGCCTTTTTGGCTGCATCGTCACCATCCGTAATAAAGATGACATCACGTTTATCCAACACTTCATTACCCCCTCGGTTTAAAGAAAATGGCAGCTAAAAAACTAAACAAAATCGTCGAGGAAAGACCGACAGATGTTACTTCAAACATCCCCATCCCAATCCCAATAAACCCTTCTCTGCCACCTTCAAGCATGGCACCATGGACAAAAGAATGACCAAAGTTCGTAATCGGAACAAAGGCACCTGCCCCAGCAAAGTCAATTAACCGATCATATAAATGAAACCCATCTAACAAAGCACCTAATGTGACCAACACACAAAGAGTATGAATCGGTGATAGTTTCCCTAGATCAAGCAATACTTGTCCTAAAAAACAAATAAGTCCTCCAACAAGAAAAGCAGCTATATATTCCATACTTTATCCCTCCAATTGAAAGGAGACTGCATGAGCAATACATGGAATCGATTCCTTTTGATAAATCATAAAAGGATTTAATAAAGCCCCAGTCGCAACAACAAGTAACCTCTTAAATTTTCCTTTTTTCATTTCATTAAATAAATGACCAAAGGTGACGACCGCACAACAGGCCGCTCCACTCCCTCCAGAAAAGACATTTTGTCCTGGAGCATAAATCATCACACCACAATCATCATAATTTTTTGGAAGTGTAATCCCCTCATCTTCCAATAGCTTATGCAAAATTCCAGATCCTACACGCGCTAAATCACCTGTGACGATTAAGTCATAGTCTTCTACCGTCGTATTTGTATTTTGTAAATGGGTTTTCATCGTATCAACAGCTGCTGGAGCCATGGCTGCTCCAAATTGAAAAGGATTTTTAATCTCGTAATCAATAACTTTGCCAATCGTTGCCGAGTGAAGACGAATATGATTTTTTTCTTTGCTTATCAAACTAGCTCCAGCCCCTGTCACTGTAAATGAAGAAGTTTCAGAACGTTGTACCGCAAACTCAGTCGGGTAACGAAATTGTCTTTCTGCCGTAGAATGATGACTACTCGTTGCAACTAGGACCGAATCGGCATAATCGCCATCAAGCAATAGAGCTCCAGTAGCCATGGCTTCCATAGAAGTAGCACATGCAGAAAATACGCCCAAATAGGGTATCGGTAAATCCTTCGCTATGTAATTAGATGTCACCATCTGATTCAATAAATCACCCGCAATAAAAAAATCGATTTCTTCAATTTTCCTTCCTGCTTTTTCTAAACTAATTTCAATCGCTTCTTTCATCAATTTTCGTTCCGCTAATTCCCATGTTTCTTCTCCACAATAAAGTTTTTCATAATATTTATCATAGCTTTCTCTTAACGGGCCTTCCGCTTCTTTTGGACCAACAACTGTCCCTGTCGATTGGACATAAATAGGAGTTTTATAAATCCATGTTTGTTTTTTAAAACGCATCCAGACAACTCCTCTGCTTAATTTCTCTTAGTTGATAATAAATTGGATTAATAAACGAATAAGACCGACGATATAAGAAGCTAAAACTCCAAAGGCAATGATCGCTCCCGTTAACTTGAACATATGGGCCCCTACTCCATAAACTAAACCCTCACTTCGATATTCTAACGCTGCACTCGTCATCGCATTTGTAAAACCTGTGACCGGTACTAATGTCCCCGCCCCCGCATATTGTCCGAACCGATCAAAAACTCCTAATCCTGTTAATAAAGCCGTGATGACAATAATTGTCGATAACATCAAACTTCTCGCTTCGATTTCATTAATGGCTAGGGACGAAAGATAGAAATTGCTGATCCATTGCCCAGCCATACAAATAAGTCCACCGATACAAAACGCCTTAAAACCCTTATTAAAAAAACCTCGTTTCGGTTGAAAAAGCTCAATGTTTTTATGATATTGTTGAATTTGTTTTGAATTTGCCATCATCGGAGCTCCTTTATTTCGTTTAAAGTCTGAATACAAACACAAGTCACAAGCTCTTCCTCACATTCTTTTTGTTAGTATGTGACATCCACTTTTTTTCATTCTTATTCATTCATCCATTAAGAGAATCAAAAAACGCCATTCATCATGAATGACGTTCCTCTTATAAATGTTATTGTTTAATCCATTTTAAGATTTCTTTCGGTGTTGCATTTTTACCGTACATTAAAATGCCTGTTTTAAATACTTTTCCTGCTAGCTTCATTAACAACCAAATCGAAATAAATAAAATCACTAATGCAATAATAATCTCAATCCATGGCCATTGTTCAAGCATTGAAAGACGAATAATGAGTACACCTGGTGCAGTAAATGGAACAAAGCTTCCAATTTGGGCAATCAACCCTTCTGGATCAGCCAAAATCGGTCCAATTAAAATAAATGGTAGCCAAGGTAACATAAAGACAATCCCTTGGAAGTTACTTGTAGAACTCACCTCATCAACAGTTGCTCCGATCCCAACAAAAATTGACGCAAATAATAAGTAACCCGCAATCGCGATTACGACAAGGACAAGCAATTCTGGCACGAATAAATAACTTAATAATGGAAAATCGACATACCAGACTAGGAATGGCAGAATTAGGACAATCCACCCTGTTACTTGAATGATTCCAAGAGCAAAATAGCCGATGATTTTTCCTTGCATCAAATCATATGGTGTAATCGAGGACAAAATCATTTCAGACACTTTTTCTTTCTTTTCCTGTGAGGCACTTGTAAAAATCATCATCCCTGTAATAACGACAGAAAATAAAATGACCCCAGCAAAGATTCCAGGAACTAACCGCTCTAAAAACGAAAATTCACTTGCTGCTTCTTCCGTTTCTCCACTACCATCGGTCTGATTACTAGTTTGCACTTGCGGATCAAAGACGATTGGTGCGGTTGCTACAGTTGCTTCTTCTAATTCAAAACCTAATTTCTCTAATTGAATTTGTTTCAAGGACGACTGTAAAGCCTGTAAAACATACACATCTGCTTCACTCAAATCATCACTCATGTAAACGGGAATATGCCCCGTCAAGATTTCTTCTTCTGTTAATGAAAGATACACACTATTTTCTAGTTCCTTTAATTCTTCTAACATTAAACCTTCATTAACAATATGATCCTCCACTTCCCAATTTAAGGCCTCTAAGTTAAGTTCATTTTCTAGTTCAGCCCATACTTCCAATGGATCGTTTATATAAACATTGAGCGCCGCCTCTTCTCCATCGCCACCACTAAATAACATCGGAATGGAGAAAAACAACAGAAATAACAGTGGTGTTGATACAATCGAAATAATGAATGATTTATTTAATAAATTTCGTTTGATTTCCCATTTGGCCACTTTTAAACTATTACGCATTGAGAAACTCCTTTCCATTTAACCGATCAGAAGCAATATCAATAAAAATCTCATGTAAAGAAATACGATCAATCGTTAATTCTTGAATATCGAGTTCAGCTGACAACTGTCTAATCCAATCATTGATTTGAACGTCCTTAGTTAAAAATAATGTAGAGCGGTCTCCTGTTTGTTCAACACGTTCCACATTATTTAATCGTTCTAACACGGAAAGCTCGTTTTCTCCAATAATCGTACATTTAAAGTTCGCAAATTTCCGTTTTACTTCATCTAAAGAACCATAAATCACTTTTTGACCACGGTGAATCATAAAAAGTCGATCACAAAGCTCCTCAACAATATTCATTTGATGAGATGATAATAAAATGGCTGTCCCGTTATTAGCCAACTGTTTAATTTCTTTTTTAAACAACTCTTGACTGACTGGATCCAATCCTGAAAATGGTTCATCTAAAATTAATAATTCAGGCTCATGAATAATGGAAGCGATAAATTGAACTTTTTGGGCCATCCCTTTGGAAAGCTCTTCGATTGAACTTTTATCCTTTCCTTCTAACCCTAACTTTTTTAATAAATCTAGTGCTCGCTCACGGGCTTTTTTGAGCGGATAATCTTTTAAATCGGCAAAATAAAGAAGTAAATCAATCACCTTTACACTTTTATATAACCCACGTTCCTCTGGTAAATAGCCAATTTTTGCACGAGGAACATGCTTTACTTGTTCTCCCAAAAAGCTAATTTCTCCTTCATCCGGATACATAATCCCCATAATGTTCCGAATCGATGTTGACTTCCCGGCTCCATTTGGACCAAGAATCGCCATAATCTCCCCTTTATGAACTTCAAATGTAATATCTGAAATGACTTTTTTGTCTTTAAACGCTTTGCCAAGCCCTTTCACCTTTAATACTGGATCCATTTCTCATCTCCCTTTCCTATTCTCTCTTTTGTTATATACGTCCTTTCTTCCTAAAAGTTTCAACTTATTTGATGTGCAGCTGCCTTCCTCACTTTTAATTTACCTGATTAACTAGTAGATAAGAACCTTTCAGTTATATGGTAAGTTATTCGGTTAGTTAGTTATGTAGTTAACTATAAATCCATTCGATTAATCTGTCAATAAAAAACAAAGCTCATTTTAGAACTTTGCAATACATTCCTTGATTATTTCATTTTTTGCACCGTAATTTCTCGTGGCACCGCTTTTCATTACCTATTACCAGTTATTCGCACCGTAATTTCTCGCAGCACCGCTTTTCATTACCAATTCCCTTTTATTCGCACCTTAATTTCTCGCAGCACCGCTTTTCATTACCAATTCCCTTTTATTCGCACCTTAATTTCTCGCAGCACCGCTTTTCATTACCAATTCCCTTTTATTCGCACACTAATTTCCCGCAGCATCGGTTTTCATTACCATTCCCCTTTTATTCGCACACTAATTTCCAAAAGCACCGTTTTTCATTACCAATCACCCGTTTTTCGTATCGGAACCTCTCCTGATTTCGCTATCCCCCACAAAAAAACAAGCCCATCTTAAATAGGCTTGTCATTAAAAATAACTTGTTCAATTTAACTAACCTTCTACCTCGTCGGTCATCACTTGTTTCATTTGTTCAAGAATTTTTTTCTCTAGTCGAGACACTTGTACTTGTGAGATACCTAATCGTTCGGCTACTTCGGATTGAGTTTGGTCTTTATAATACCGAAGATAAACGATTAAACGTTCTCGTTCTTCCAAATCTCGAATCGCTTCTTTTAAAGCAATTTTATCAAACCATCTCGTTTCCGATTGATCAGCGATTTGATCAAGCAATGTAATCGGGTCACCATCGTTTTCATAGACTGTCTCATGAATGGAAGAAAGAGATTTGCTCGCCTCCCCTGCAAAAACCACTTCTTCTGGAGGGATTTCTAAATGTTCGGCAATTTCATTTACAGTTGGAACACGCCCGAATGATTTTGTCAGCTCATCCTTTACTTTGCGAATTTTATTGCCTAATTCTTTAATGGAACGACTGACTTTAACCGTTCCATCATCTCTTAAAAAGCGTTGAATTTCTCCGATAATCATCGGAACAGCATAGGTTGAAAATTTCACATCATAGGACAAATCAAATTTATCGACTGATTTAATTAAGCCAATACATCCAATTTGAAATAAATCATCAGGATCGTACCCACGATTCATAAACCTCTGTACAACAGACCAAACGAGCCTTGTATTTCGATTGACGATCAAGTCCCTTGCTTCTTGATCACCAGCCTGGCTTTTTTCGATTAAAGACTTTACTTCCTTATCCGACAATTGCACCTGCTTCTTTTTGGTTTGTTTCACCTCTACATCCATAGGCACGACCCCTTAATTAAAAATGGCTTTAGTTTTAGTAAGGTGCTTTTTCAAATAAATCGACGTGCCGATCATCGGTTCAGAATTCACTTTCATTTCATCCATAAAGTTTTCCATAATTGTAAAGCCCATACCGGAACGCTCTAATTCTGGTTTTGTTGTAAATAAAGGCTGTTTTGCTTCTTCAATATCGGTAATGCCCATACCTTCATCACGAATCGTTAATTCAATCGTTTGTTCGTCCAAAACCGCATGAATATAGACCATTCCTTCTGGGTCATTTCCATAGCCATGAATAATGGAGTTCGTAACGGCTTCTGAAACGACCGTTTTAATCTCTGTCATTTCATCCATCGTCGGATCTAGTTGGGCGATAAAAGCTCCGACTGTCACACGAGCAAAAGATTCATTTTCACTTTTGGCAGAAAAACGGATTTCCATTTCATTTTTTGACATTTAAGCCACCCCTAACGTTTGAAGTGCAAACTGTTCATTTTTTTCTAAGCGAATGATTTTAAATAATCCTGACATTTCAAATAAACGCTTAACAGCTGGAGAGATTGAACAAACGACCATTTCTCCACCTAATGCTTTGACATATTTATATCGTCCTAAAATCACTCCAAGCCCAGAGCTATCCATAAATGATAGCTGCTCTAAGCTTAAGACAATATGTTTAACTTGAGTTTGCTTTAATTTTTCCTCCACTTGTGTTCGGAGTGTTTCTGCCGTATGATGATCCAATTCTCCTTCAAGACGAACGAGCAATACCTTATCCTTATGCTCTAAATCAATAATCAAACTCATATGATTCAACTCCCTTTTTTTCCTGACTTTTTTAATTGCTAGAGAGTAGTTCGCCTTTATTTTTATGAATCCCTGCCCGCCTGACAAAACTAGATCGTTTTCGAAAAAAGTAGTGTTTTTTTTAATTTGCTCCGAATTTCGATAAAACTCGTTTAAATAATTGCCACCAAGAGGCACTATCGACATCTTCTCCTGATACAAGTGGTGATTCACTTAACACCTTACCGTCTTTTTCAAGGAATAAAGTGCCTAAAGTATCCCCTTTTTGAATTGGTGCTCTAACATCTTCCTTCCATTCAATTCGTTCGACAACATCATCTATGTTTTCCCCTTTTTTAGTTAAAAGAGAAATCGATTCACTCGTTAAAACAGGAACTTTCTTTTTATCTCCTTTAATCACTGAAATTTCTTCAATCAGATAATCACGTTCATACATAGGGTGTGTCATGTATTGACTGAATGAATAGTCGAGCATTGCCGTAATTTGGGCATTTCGTTCTTTTGGCGTTGGCGCTCCCATTATAATGGTGATGACACGCATTCCATTTTTCTCAGCCGTTGCCGTTAAACAATACATAGCTTCTCTTGTAAATCCTGTTTTTAATCCATCGACCCCAGGGTAGAATTTCACTAGTTTATTTGTATTCACTAGCCAAAACTCTTTCTCTGTTCCTTTACGTAAATAATCTTCATAAATACTCGTGAACTTTGTAATATCTTCATACTTTAGAAGCTCTTTTGAAATAATCGCGAGATCATGTGCAGTCGTATAATGCTCTGCAGCTGGTAGTCCATTTGAATTCATAAAATTCGTATTTTCTAAGCCTAGTTCCTTCGCTTTTTGGTTCATCATTTTGACAAACTCATCTTCCGTACCCGCAATATGCTCGGCCATTGCTACAGATGCATCATTTCCAGAAGCAATCGCAATCGCTTTTAACATATCCGTAACCGTCATCTCTTCACCAGGCTCAAGGAAAACTTGGGAACCTCCCATCGATGCCGCATTTTCACTTGTGCGAATCATATCTTCATATTTTAAGGATCCTTTATCGATCTGTTCCATAATCAGAAGCATCGTCATGATTTTCGTCATACTTGCAGGTGGTAATTTTTCATGACTATTTTTTTCAAATAAAACTTGTCCTGTATCCCTTTCGATAACAATCGCTGAGGAAGACTGTTCAGCTAATTCTGCCTGCTGCTTCTCCTCTGCTGCTTGTGCTAATGGAGCAAACAAAAAACTAATTAAAATACTTAAAACAATAAATCCTTTGAATTTCTTCATAATTGACCCTCCGACTTAACATTTTTCTTTGAATCTTGAGGACGTTTAAATACTACCGACGTCACAACTCACTACTTTCCAGTTTTTCCAGTAAACGAGTTTCCTATACGAATGATTCATTTAATAAAAAGGGTTCAAAAGGATGAATTGTTTTTTCATTCAAATCGAGCTATAATAAAACCAAGTAAATAAATAGGAATAATATATTTTAAAAAGGAGTGTACAAATGTTGAGAAAAGAAAATATTACAGTAACAGTTGGCACTAGAGAATTATCTGCTGTTTTTGAATCCCAAGATGAGTATGAGCCGCATGTCCACCCTCTCATCCTTTTTATACATGGATTTGTTGGCAACAAAGTCGGGGAACATCGACTCTTCGTGAAAGCCGCTCAACATTTTCATCACTTAGGCTATGCAACATTACGATTCGACTTTTCAGGTTGTGGCGAAAGCTCCGGACACTACCAAGACGTGACCGTCACAAAACAAATAGAAGAATTAAAAGCCATAATCAATCATGTAAAACACGTTTATAAAGTAAAGGACAAAAACCTCATTTTATTGGGCCATAGTTTAGGTGGTGGAATTGCTGCTTTAACAGCAAATGAAATTAGAGGACTACAAAAAGTGATCCTATGGGCACCTGTTGCAAACCCTTATGAAGAAATCCTTTCAATTACAGGTGAAAGTGCCGAAACACTTGCAAAATCGAGTGGACTCTTTGATTTTTCTGGTTTTTTATTAAGTGAAGAATTTTTCAATGATTTAAAAAAACATAAACCGCTCGAAAACATTCAACACTATCAAGGCGATTTGCTTGTTTTTCATGGAGAACGTGACCAAGACATTTCCGTTCAAAATGTAACTAAGTATAAAGAAGCTTTTTTAACTCCTCATTCATCTGGCCTTTTTTCAGCAGAGTTCATCTCATTTGCCGATCACACCTTTACAAATAGCAATTGGGAACAAGAGTTATTTCAAAAAACAAGTGAACATCTTATCATAAAGGCCTAATCAGATATTTTCTAACCTGACTTCAAGCTTTCTGATACAGATAAAAAGGAAGCTCATATTCGCGTTCTCCTTATAAAATTGGTACAATTAAATGGAATGAGTTAATGATTGAAGGAGGAAACTTGATGTATATCGTAACGAATCGAATCAAAATCAAAAAAGGCTTTGCTGAAAAAATGGCCCCTAACTTTACCAAACCGGGTCCCCTTCAAGAAATGAAAGGCTTTATTAAGGTCGAAACGACAATTAGGCAAAACATAGAAGAACATGATGAATTAAGTGTCAATATGTATTGGGAAGAGTTAGAAAACTTTGAAGCTTGGAAATCGAGTGATGCTTTTAAACAAGCCCATGCAAGACCAAAATCAGATTCAAATGAAGAGAAAAAAGACTCGCCCATGCTCGGTAGCGAAATCGTGATTGCCAAAGTCGCTACAACGATTGAAGCCAAATCATAGGTCCTTCTAAAAAGCCGATAAATTGATCGGCTTTTTGTATGCTCCATCCCTTACTTTGTTGGTAACATTCACTCTCTGACTCTTTATTTTATGGTTATGCTCTTTTTTGGAGATCACTATTTCTCTGCGGCTCTGCGTTTTATTGTCTCCATCTCCATTTGGACACCTCTTTTCTGACCGCTCCTTCCCTTTTCTTGCCTCCATCTCCATTTGGTTACCTCTTTTCCTTTTGCTCTTTCCCTTTTATTGTCTCCATCACCATTTGGTTACCTCTTTTCC
>NZ_ALPT02000009.1 GCF_000292245.2 Alkalihalobacillus alcalophilus ATCC 27647 = CGMCC 1.3604
CGTTTGTTTCTTGAAGAATCGAGTAAAGGAATCAGCAAGGTTTTTCAGGGAGGATTGAAGGGCAATGCTGTCCACTTCTTTTAGCCATACGAATTCCTTTTTTAGTTGCGTTAATTCAGCCGAACAAGAAGAATACGTTAACCCTTTGCCTGTTTCTTGGTAGGTATCGTTCCATTGTCCTAAAAAGCGATTGAATACAAAACGAGAACAGCCGATGGTTTTAGCAATCAGGGTTTCTTGTTCTTTGCTTGGATAGAGACGGAATTTGTATGCTTTGTTGATGAGCATTGTTTTCACCTCAGATAGGAATGTATGTTCTTATTATACCCTAACAAGAATCTCTTTGGCTACCGCCAACCGCCATTCATCTCCCCCTTATCGTTGGGCTTCTCCCTTCACACGATTGAAGAGGGAGTCTTCTGTCGGGAAATGATAAAATGGACTTTATAAGCGTCAACTTGCACTGCATTATTATTTGTATATTTTGAGAAGTCACTCATCATATTGATAATCATAAATATAGTCTACAAACTGATTAAATTGTTCATCATAAATAAATTTAAATGACCATTTGAACATTTTTGTCATCATACTCACAAACCAATTTTTAGGTATCAGGAAAACTTCCACTTGAAAATGAGTCCCGTATTCATTTTTACTGAGCGTATATTTTGTTCTACTTATTCCTTCTTTTGATTTGGATTTAACTTCCGCTAAATAAGGAGGCTGAAATATGTTATATTGCGCTTCCAATATGATAATCTTTTTACCTATTTGTTGTTTTGTTTTATAAGTAGAACCTTCTTTTAATTCCGATTCCTCACCATCATAAATATGCTCCAAAATTTGTGAGTTCCATTCCAGTACATGCCTATCTTCATTTAAACATTCAAAAACGACTTCAATCGGAGCATCAATATCTTTTTCAAATTCATAACATAATATTTCTTTCATTATCATTTCTCCTACTAATCTATTAAATTGAAAATATTAACAATTCATTATACATAATGGTTTATTAATTTACTAGTTTTTTTATTAACAATCGGATGCCTTTACAGAATTTATAAAAGACTTAACAGTATATATGAGAAATTGAGCTCCCCTTCATGATAAAGTCCACACGTTCCTACTGATTTTTGGACGATTTTCTCTCTCCATATAAATTTATTGACACTAAAATTAAATTTATGATATTATAAAAAATTAGACAAGAACACACATATATGATACTCTAAAGAAGGTTACCATATATGGAGGTGGATTATATGTTTCAAATTGGCGATAGCATTATTTATCCAATGCACGGAGCAGGTATAATTGAAGCCATAGAAGAGAAAGAATTCTCAGGGGAAAAACAACAATATTATGTTATAAAAATGTCTATCAGTAATATGCAAGTGATGGTTCCTACGAATAAAACATTAAATTTAGGGGTACGACCAGTAATTGATTTACTTGCATTGAAACACATTATACACATTTTCCAAAATGGGGAATCGGATAGTTCAATGCCATGGAAAGAAAGGTATAAAGTGAACATGGCCAAAATAAAAACAGGTGAAATATTAGAAGGTGCTGAGGTTGTACGTGATTTAATGCGTATGAAGAAAGAAAAAGCACTAAATGCAAGCGAAAAAGAAATGTTGGATAATGCCTATAAATTTTTGATTAGTGAAGTCGGTTTAATTAAAGGAATTACCGAAAAACAAACTAAAAGTTTTAATTAAGGCTCATCATCGATAATGGATTACATTCCGAAAAATACCCTCCATTTTTCGGGAAGACTATGATTAAAAATAATCATTTCAAACACCCAACTTCTACAACTCATTTTTTGAGTGATAACCTCCTTTGTTATTTCTACAATTCTCTCCATTTTTATTTTTAAATTTCTTTTACGAACGTTCGTAGTTTCATCAGATACTTGATTTATGCAATCCTGATTCACACTGGCGCGGCCAAGGAGCCGTAAGGATGAAAGAGAGGTAGGGCTTTCATTGTTTTAGGTACATCTTATTTAAGTCATTATTTCTAGAAGAAAAACCGATTCATCTCACCTCTATCTTGAAGATTTTTTCACTCGTACTACTTCTGTGAAAAATCATTATTTTGCCTCTTTATGTCTAAGAGATGCACATAATAGCAATAGCATATGGTCAACTACAAAAAAGGTTTCTTGCCTAGAAATTATAACAGGTTGTCTCATAACGTCAGCATCTGACCTTATCGAGGGAGCCTTTTTTTGTGTTTTAAGCGGTAAACCCATATACAAACTATTTTAATGAAGTTGAAATCACTTCGATGTTTGACTTTAAAAGATTGAACTGTCTATCAAAGGAGCTTTTAAAAGAGTGATAAAAAGGTATATCTACCCTCTTATCACTCTCTCTTTAGTTACTTTTACGAAACCTCGGTTCCGTTACCATTTTCTTATTTCAGGAAATGGACAGCCCTTCTCCATAATCATTGCTCGATAAGTTACTAGCTCACCCGAAAAGCGGCATGTCTCATTATTTAATAAAGCTGAACATTCCATACAAATAGCGACTCTCTTTTCATAAAGTTCATCAGAAACCACTCTATCATTTTCTATATAAAAATCGATATCTATTTGTCCTTTAGGCACTTGACAGCCTTTACAATATCTTTGCTTCATTTTAACCAATCGTTAACACAGCGACAGACATTGGTGGTAGCTTGACCTCCATTTGACCAGCATTGAAGGAATAATCTCTGAAAGCGACCGGCTTTACATTATCAGGATCTTCGAACGTATTATGTGCATTTGTTTCATTAGCCGTTAAAATTCTTCCGCTTATATCTTTTACTTGCTCTATTAACCCACGAAGTTCTATTGTTAGCCTAGATTCGTCTTGATGGTGAAGATTACATAAACTCACATTCACTTTTCCAGCCTTATCCTTTGAAGCGGATACGCTTACATTAGGAAGCTGCTCTCTGTTCCGAGCATAAATATGACTAAATTCTTCAACATCTAATTTTTTCGCATCTTGATGAACTTTAAACATTTCAAAAACATGATAGGTCGGTGTTAAGAGCATTTTCTCACCTTCTGTTAAAATCATCGCTTGAAGGACGTTGACTGTTTGAGCTATGTTCGCCATTTGGACACGTTCATTATGCTTATGAAAAATATGGAAATGCAGTCCAGCCACAAGTGCATCACGAATTGTATTTTGCTGGTAAAGAAAACCAGGATTCGTTCCAGGTTCAACATCAAACCAGGTCCCCCATTCATCAATAATCATACCAACCCTTTTATCCGGATCATATTTATCCATAATAATAGAATGTTTTGTAATAAGCTCATCGATATGCAAGGCTTTTTGCATCGTTATAAACCATTCATCTACACTCGGGTCTAAGGCAGCTCCTTTCCCCTTCCAAAAATCACCTGGAATCGTGTAATAATGCAAGCTTAAACCATCCATTAGATGACCAGCCTCACGCATGAGCACCTCAGTCCAGTTATAATCATCTACATTCGCTCCACCAGCAATTTTATATAGTTTATTATCTCCATAATTTCGAACATAGGTTTGATATTGTCGGTATAAATCGGCATAGTATTGGGGTCTCATATTCCCCCCGCAGCCCCAATTTTCATTTCCTACTCCAAAATATGTAAGCTGCCACGGCTTATTACGACCATTCTCTTGTCTCCAGTTAGCCATTGGTGATTCTCCATCAAATGTCATATATTCAACCCATTCAGACATTTCTTGGACCGTTCCACTCCCCACATTCCCACAAATATAAGGCTCTGCTTCGAGCAATTCACATAGCCTCATAAACTCATGAGTGCCGAAGTGATTATTTTCTACTACACCGCCCCAATGCGTATTTACCATTCGCTTTCGCTCTTCCTTTGGGCCGATTCCATCCTTCCAATGATACTCATCAGCAAAACATCCACCTGGCCAACGTAGTACAGGGATGTTTAAGTTTTTTAATGCTTCCACAACATCATTACGAATTCCATTTGTATGGTCGATTGTTGAATCTTCTCCCACCCAAAACCCTTCATAAATACAACGCCCTAAATGTTCTGCAAAATGTCCATAAATGTTTTTATTTATCGTCCCTTTTTCAATATCTACATTTATCACAATTCGATTACTCATTTACTCCGCCTCCCATTAAGTTAATTAACGTCAAACTTAACTAGATTCCTTCCGTTTATTCCCACTTTTTAAAATCCTCAGCTTAAATCTTTTCTAATTGAAATTACAAGCATTCTCTCCCTTTCTCTCAAATGATTTGCTAACATGCCAATTGTACGATTCATTCACACAATCACATATCGAAAACAACAACTTGTACGTACATATATAGTTTAAAACGAAAATGGTATTATTTCAAGAAATATCTAAAAAATCAAACAAAAAAATCCTTTATTGCATTTCTTCTGCAATAAAGGACATTCCATTGTGAAATTGCTTATTTATTTTTCTGTTGAAATTTCCTTTGTTGAGCTACGAATGATTAACTCAGGCTGGTATATATAGGACTCTACTTTTTTTCTTTTTTATGATTTTCAACTAAACCAATAATCATCTTTGCAGCCCTCTCACCCATTTCCGTTTTAGGATGGGCAACGGTTGTTAATTTCACCTCTGATGCTGTAGCGAGAAAAGAATCATCAAAGCCGACCATCGAAATATCCTCTGGTACTTGTAATTTCTTCTCCCTTAGCACATCTAGCAGCTGTAAAGCTAACTCATCGTTATAACAAACAATGGCAGTAGGCATCTCATTATGATTATTTAGTAACTTGGTTAATTCTTCCATCGGTTTTGTTTTCTTTTGCTCAGAATTATAATTGATTAAATGATTCGGGTTTATCGGAACTTGGTTCTTACGATGAGCCTTTATATACCCTTTCATCCGTTTAACCCCTTGAATATCATCGGTTTTAAAAAAGCCAACAATATTCCGATGTCCTTTCTGGATTAAATGCTCTGTCTGAACAAAACCACCCTTTTCATCATCGACAATTAAACAAACAGGCTCTAATTCATCATAAAAAGCATTTATCATCATATAAGGAATTTTCATTCGTTCAAAGTTAAAATAGTAGTTTATATTCGGATTAGAAAAGGCACTTTTAGTTGGTTCGACAATAACCCCATCAATATTTTGCGTGATTAAATTTTCCAAAATTCTCTTTTCATTCTCAATATCATTATTTGTACTGTATAAACTAACTTGATAACCATGCTGACTCAAGTATGATTCGGCCCCACGTATAATAGAAGGAAAAATATAATCAGAAATATAAGTCGTCATAATGGCTATATTTTTTTTGACTGATGGGTTTCTGTTTTGATTTTCAGTTCTATCCGCACAGAAAGTTCCTGCTCCTTGTTCACGGTAGAGCCAACCTTCACTCACCAATTCCCCAATCGCGATTCGAATCGTATGACGACTCACTGAAAATTCCTTCATTAATTCGTTTTCCGAACTAATCCGTTGGTTCGGCACATAAGTCCCATCTAAAATTCTTGATTTTATAACTTGTTTTACCTTACTATACTTTGTTTGCATAACAATACCTCAATTCAATGCTTGTCTGGACGAATTTAAGAATAATTCCCATTCACTATATCTTTTTTAAATCATTCAAAGTTTCATTATCGACTTCACTTGTAATATGTATTCCCTTCATTGTACTATAACTCATGTACAAATAGAAAGAAGCTTCTCTTCCTTAAAGCTATTATAATAGTGAATAATAAAGATTTTTACCACTCTATTATTGCTAATAATTCCAAAGTTATTTTTTTGTAAAAAATAACTTTTAATCAAAACATTAGCATTGAAGTATCTAAAATAGAAAAAGTGACTAAACCACCCAAAGTTCTTTAGTCACTTCTTAAAACTAACCTTTAATTTTTTTATCGACCTCGGAGATACAAAAGTCTTTATCAACGACCATCTTCGCTCTTAATAAAGCTATAATGACGATCCTTCTTACAATTTTAATTGAAAATTCTCTTATTTATTGTCAGGTAGTGGTGCTCCAAAGAACGGACGACCTTCCTTGTCCCAAGAAAATACTTGTGCACGTGTATGTCTATTCGGATCATACAATGGGTCTCCTACTATTTTTTTATAGTTACGTGCATGATAGATTAGTACATCCTCTTTCCCATTTTCTGAAACCGTGAAGCTATTATGACCTGGTCCAAACTGCTGATTTTCTTCATTTGTCGTAAAGATAGGCTCCGGATGCTTCACCCAAGAACTCGGGTCTAATAAGGAACTATTTTCATCAGCAGTTAATAAGCCCATACAATAATGATGGTTCGTTGCACTTGCTGAAAATGTGATGAAGATTTTTCCATTTCGTTTAATGACAGCAGGCCCTTCGTTCACATAAAACCCTATTTTCTCCCACTCATACTCTGGTGTGGCAATCATCACTTGTTCACCCTTTAAAGTCCAAGGGTTTTCTAGCTCTGAAATGTACAAGTTAGAATTGCCTTCTATGCTCGGATCCTTTTGTGGCCAGACTAAATAATGAACGCCTAAGTGTTCAAAGTGTGTAGCATCCAGTGCAAAGGTTTCCCATTTTGTTTTAATCTGACCTTTCTCAACCCAGTTCCCCTGCATCGGATCCTCTGATTCATTTTCTAAAACAAACATACGGTGATCAAATAAACCATCCTTTGTTTCTGAGGACTTCGCTGCTGCAAAATAGACATACCATTTATGATTAATATAATGAATTTCTGGTGCCCATATATTGGCACTCATCGGTCCATTTTCATACTTCTCCCAAATAATAATCGAATCCGTTTCATTAAGACCTTGAATTGTTTTTGACTTTCTGAGCTCTATTCGATCATATTCAGGTACAGACGCCGTAAAATAATAAAAGCCATCCGAATGCTTGTACACCCAAGGATCAGCTCGCTGTTCAATGAGTGGGTTTTGATATTGATTGTTCTGTTCCATGTTATTAACCTCATTTCAGTTGATATATTATAAAATGATAAAACTATCCATCTACTTGACCTAATGCCCAACCGGACTAGCTGTTTCTCCGTTTTTAATAAGACGGACTGCTCTATTTTTAGCCAAATAGATAACAAAAGCGATTAAAAATAAAATAAAGCCAAGGATGTCCATAGAGACTAGCTGAATGAGACCCCATATCGCGATCCAAACTATAACACCGTACTGGATCTCGTTATCTTTTAATTTCACAGCAATCAAAAAGGTAACGATCGCTCCTACAAGCATAAAGATCCCAAACATTAAAATCACCTGGAGCACATTATTAACCATTTGAGAGCCGGCTATCATCGTATTCCAATCTTGATTTTCTAATCGTTTAGCTCCTTCTTGGTCAAACCAACTATAGTAACTAAAAATCGTTAATAGTGACGTAATTAAATTCCACGCAGAACCAATGATTAATATTTTTCGTTCCAGTCCTCTTTTGATTGTCACCATCTTAACCATTCCTTATCATGTCTTTTTGATCTCAAACTCTTAAATTATTAACCTTTAATCCCTGCATTTAATTTGATCGCTTGAACAAAATATTTTTGGGCAAAGAAGAATAGTAGCAACGTTGGAATAATCGCTAATATTGCTGACCCCATCAATTGGCCAATCATTCGGTAATTTCCATATACATCTTGCAACAATAGCAACCCAGCGGTAACTGGCATTTTTTGAACATCCGTATAAACGATAACTGGCCAGAGGAAGTCATTCCAGGAACCAACAAAAGAAAACAAACCACAAACAATTAACACCGGCTTTATTAATGGTAAGACAATTCTAAAGAAAATGACAAAATCACTCGCACCATCAACCTTAGCCGATTCATCTAGCTCCTTTGGGATCCCTTTCATAAATTGTCTCACAAGAAAGATATTTCCCATTCCAGCTAACCCAGGTACGATCATCGCCCAAGGCGTGTTCACCCAGCCCAATGTATCAATAATTTTATAAGAAGGAATTAAATTGACCACATTAGGGAAAAACGAGATAGCTAACAACGTAAAAAACAGAACATCTCTACCTTTAAATTTCATACGAGTATACCCATAGCCTGTTATTGAAATCACGACAATAACCAAAAGCGTATGTGTCGTGGCAATAAAAATAGAGTTCCATATCCATTGCAATATCGGAGCACTCGATGTGTTTTCTAATATAGCCATATAATTATCGACGATCCAGTTCACAGGTAAAAGTCGAAACCCTTCATTTACAACCTCTGTCTGTGAACGAAATGAAGTCGTAATCCCAAAGATGACAGGAACCATCCAGATTGCACTTACGATAATCAGAAAGAGATAAGCTAAGTATTTCGAAATTTTAATACGTCCACTCCCTCTTTCCTTAACTGGCTTAGTCGACTTTGTTAATGATGTAGAATCTGAGATTTCCACTCGGTTGTTCATTTCCACCCTCCTCTTCTTTTCTCCATTACACAGCATTACGGTTCATTAAGTAATATTGAATTGCTGATATTACTAAAATGACTAAGCCTAATAATACGGCCATCGCCGAGGCGACACCTGCTATCGACTCTCCGTGACTAAAAGCTAAATCACGAATATACATCATTAACACGGTCGTACTTTGTGTCGGACCTCCGTTTGTCATCATCAACGGCTGAGCAAAGACGTTAAAGGCACCGGCAGTTGTCATCACTAACGTAAAAATTAAAGGGAATCGTATCGATGGTAACGTAATACTAAAAAATTTCCTTACAGGTCCAGCCCCATCAATTTCTGCTGATTCATACAAATCCGGTGAAACCCCATTTATGGAAGCCCGATAAATAATCATATTTCCACCAATTCCAGCCCAAATGGTAATAGTGAGTATCGTAATCCAAGCGTAAGGTTGAGTAGCTGCCCAGACTGGATCCGAACCAAATACATTGCTGACCACACCAAGCTGTTTATTAAAAATCAGGGACCAAATCAGAGCTGCAGCTGATATAGAGATCAAACCTGGAATATATAAAAGGGTCTGAAATAGATTTTTAAACTTAACATCTTTATGTTCTAATGAAACAGCTATTAATAAGGGAATGATAATCATTAATGGAACACTAGCAAAAACAAAAATAAACGTATTTTTCATCCCATTATAAAATTGGTGATAAAAAGTCGAATCTTCATTGAACAAAATCGTTCGATAATTATCTAAGCCAACCCAAACGGGATCTCCAACAAGATTCCATCTCGTAAAAGACGCATAAATCCCATATATAGTTGGTATCAAAATAAAAACGATAAACAGGATAATATGGGGACCAACAAAGAAAAGAGGACCTAAGTTTATTTTCTTAAACAATACTCTTCAAACTCCTTTGGGTAAGAGGGATGTGCCACTTTATCAATGGCACATTCCCCTCCTTTTTCTAATTATCGTTTTCTTCTTCTTCATTTATTACATTCTCTAAATCTAATGCTCCTTCAGAAACCTTATCTTCTACAAATCGTTGCATCTCTTCTAATCCTTGATCAATATCTAGTTCTCCATGAACCATATCAGCTGAATAAGTATCTAAAGCCTCTGCTATATAAGGGTAATGTCTGTACGTATAAATATATAGTGAATCTGTTTGCTCTTCTGTTGATGTAAAAAATGATTGAAGATAACTGTCGTAGTTGGAATCCTCAATGACGTCAATACTTGCGACAATTTGTCCAGCTTCAGCCCATTCCATTGAATTTGCTCTCAAATATTCTAAAAACCTGGCAATCCCTTCTTCTTTTTCATCCGTTCTTTCATCACTTGTTAGCATCGCAAATAAATGAGAGGATGCTCTATTATGAAAGATCTCTGGTTCAAAAGCGTAAACATTCGTTACACCAAAATCTAAACTTTCAACTTGTGCATGCCCAATAGAGCTCCACGTCCCATCAGTCGAGAATAAAACGTTTCCAGATTGGAACATCAAATAGCCATCTTCTCCATATGGAGTCATTAATCCAGCATCCTTAATTTCTTTAATCGCTTCGATCGCTTGCTTCATTTCAGGTGTATTAACGGCAGGGTTTCCATTCTCGTCTTGAATGTCTCCCCCTAAATTTTGAATCTGAGCGAAAATAACCCAACTTAACAAAGCATCATTCACAACATAATCACCTTCATCTAATTGACCTTGCAATGAAAGTATTTCTTCAAAAGTGACAACGTTGTCATCTAAAAAGTGCTCGACATTATACTTCGCTAACAATTCCTTGTTGTAATACATCGCACTTCCATGAATATCTAAAGGAATTGTATACTGGGTTCCATCGACATTTCCTGAAGTCCAAGCTTCTGTTAAATAATTCTCTTCCTTTAATTCTGGTTCAATTGCCATAATCTCAGTCATTGGCTCAAGTAAATTTTGATCAACAAAATTCGGGACTCGATCCGCATGAATGATCGATAAATCTGGAATACCTCTTCCTGAATTTAAAACTGTATACATTTTTGTGTACATATCTGATGTAATAACGTGATTGACTTTATATTCCGGCTCAGTCTCATTATACTCCTTGACAATCTGATCCATATTCGCCCCATCATCCCCAGTTAAAGGAGTCCAGAACTCGATCGTGAATTCATCATTCCCTCCACACCCAACTAACAGAAACGAGAACAACAAAAGCATCATTAACCTATTTAATTTACTCATCCATATCCCCCTCATTAAAAATTAATAGTTTAATAACTTCAAAGCAAAGTAGAATTTGATCACAAGATTTGACAACGGTTACAAATCAGAAAAATTAAAATTTTTAATTCAGTTCCTCCTTTTTAATGTTCGAAGCCCCACCTTTGTACGAACATGATAAAAAAAATTACCAATAATATTAAATTTGTACGTATAAGATGATTCATGTAAATTATAACTAACTTCCCTTTTATTTTCAACATTTTTTTCAGCTTTATTGACCATTCTTAGCTACTATTCCTTCGCTTTATAAAGCGAAAACTAAAGATCAACAGCAACTGATCCGTACGATTTTTCACTCTCGAATTTTATTAAAATTTAATTATGATTAAATAAGTGTTTAATCTCGTTTTCAGAAAGTGCCCCCTCATAAATTCTCAAATCATCCATTAATCCTACAAAAGGAGCGTCCCACCAATTCACTGCTAAGCTGAAATCTGCCTTCATCGTCGTAAAAACATTCGGAAAATCCTCTCCACTAAAATGACTACTTCCATTAATGAACACTTCAACTTTTCCTTTATTATAAGTAAACGCAAGATGCGACCACTTTCCCTTTTTGATTGAAAAACCAGTTGTCGCTTCATACCATTGTGCACTACCTGACCAGAGCATCGTTTGCTCTTGAATCGGCCCCCTCGGAAGCAAACTAATCCAATTATTCTCATCTCTTGCTCCAAAAAAAGTCGTCGTAAAAGTCGTCAACTCATCAGGCTTAACCCATAAAGACACCGAGTACTGATCAGACGCGATTAAACCTTTAGGCAATCGCACGCCTGAGCCCCCATCAAAGACGACCGCTTCCTGATTGACTCCTGTTTCATATGAAAGACTACCACCTGTATAAGTAATTCTTTCTCCTGTTATCGTACCTTCTCCGAAATTCCCTGTCCGATCCGTTAAATCACGATCAAATGGATAATGAGCAATTAAGCCCTTTTCCCGATATGGTAAAACCCGAATTTCAAATGTTTTTTTAGCCGTTTCTTTTCCATGTGTAATTGTTGCCGTTAATGTTGCCAATTCCTCATCTTCACCAGCAGCTGGTCTTGTCACTTGACCTGTACTTGTAATAATAGCCGGGTCTGAGCTTTCCCATGAAATGACCGCATTACGCGTTCCCTCAGTCGGGAGTGTCAAATCTGAAATGACTTGCTCGGTATCGCCTAATGTCAAATCCTTTAAAACATCCTCAGTCACTTCTTTACTAGAACGCTCCCCTAGCTGACTGCCCCAAATCATTTCACCATCTTTTGACATCAAGGTAAAAGTGACGACATCCCTTTCTAAGCCAGGATTATATTGCTTTAAAAACACTCCTTCATAAACTTTGCCCTCAATTGTCAATTCAGCCAAGTTATGAGCAGTCCTCTTCCATGAACCTTTCACATCACCAGTGACTTTATTATTTTTCGTTAACGTAATATATTTCTGTTTTTCAATCTCTGACGTAATTTCTTTGCCGTGTTCAATCAGATAATAGTCACCAATGACCTCTTTCCGGTGAATCTTCTCTAATGTTTCGCCTGTATGCCGGTAAGGAGCAACGACTGGCCAGCCATTTTTATTCATAAACATTTGATGAACCCTAACTTCATGCATTTCTCCTCTGTCCGGAAAACGTGTATGGAAAACAAGAAACCGCTCACCTGTTTCCTCGCTCATATACACAGAGTTATGTCCAGGAGAGACATACCCATAATCTTCTCCAGTCCCTTCGTCACCGACTTTATGCTCAAAAAGGAAATTGCCGATCATTTTATTACCAAATTCCGCATGCTCATAACTATCGACCTTATTCCGAACGGTTCCATCATCAAGTGAATCCGGAAATACGGCCATTTTTCCTGCTGCATCTTCATAAGGACCGTCCGGATTTTTTGAGCGAAACGTTCGCATTTGATAACCTCCACTCGAGCTTAATCCGCCGTATGTGGCAAATAAATAATAATACCCCTCAACATCATCATAATAAACATAAGGTCCTTCTATTGAATGTCCATAACCACCCGCAATTTTAGTTCCAAAATAACGATCGATTAATCGACCATCCTCTGTCAAACCATCCTCACCTGGGTAGAGAGGTTGTCCAGTTTCCGGATCAACTTCCATAATAAAAATTCCACCAGCCCATGAACCATAGGTCATCCAAAGCTTTCCTTTTTCATCAAAGAAAAGATTGGCATCGATTGAATTCGTGTATATCCGATAATTATAACCTCCTTGCTCTGTAAACCAATTTGGATTCGGTTCATCTATTATCCCATCCTCAATTAAACTCGGAATGTTCGTATGGATCCAATTCTTATTGACATCACTATTTGGATCGTACGCGTCATGATCATAAAAGCCCGAATACATAATCGTGTCTACATACTCAAACGGTCCTTCTATCTCTTTTGAAACGGCATAACCAACGGCTGACCGGATATAAGTAGAAGAAACACTATAATAAATCATATACGCCCCTTTACTTCCATCCTCATTAAGATAATGCTCATTCCAAATGACTTCCGGTGCCCAAACCGCATAACCTCCTTGACTATCTGCATCATTCTCTCCTGCCCATTCAAAAGATTCTGCTAGATTAGTAGAAAGGTCACCAAAAATGGTATTACCAGGAGTTGTATATCCATTCGTATAATTTTCCCAATTGATTAAGTCCGTCGACTTTGCCCCATCAATATGTGACCCAATGACATAATAAATATTATCTGCTTTTACGATCGACGGGTCATGTACCGAAGCATTATAAAAACCTTGGATGGACTCATTTTCTTTTATTGACATCGTCACTTCAGCCTCCTGCTCAATAGAAGCTCCACTTCCGTCTTTCACTCCAACAAGGACTACAAGTACTAGCAATAACATAAAGGCCGAAACTTTCCATATTCGTGCCATACAAAAAACCTCCCTCATTTAATTAGTTACTAGCATTAATCGTTCAAATTCTCTCGGAGCATTTTAATTCCATAAACACCTCCCGCCACCTTTCCATAAGAAGAACTAAACTTCACTTCAACGATTTGTTTATCTTCTGTTAAATAATAGGGGATCTCATAAATGTCTTGAACTAGCTCGTGTTCGTACCCATCCGCTTCAAGCCGTTTTTCCGCAATAGGTACCTCATCAATCGCAATCGTAAAATGACGGATATATTGACTACCATCAATAAAAATTTCGCGATCTCCATTAAAAAAATCAATAGACAAATACATCTGTTTTTCTGGTTCCACCTTCATCTTATAACTAAAAAACCATCATCCCGACAATCTCTCCAGCCTCTTCTAACCGTATTTAAATACCCTGAACGAGAGTTTTTTTTCTGAATAAAATGTTCGATTTCTTCCTGTTGTTCATTCGGTTGAACGACATCAATTGTTATTTGTTTTAATCTCGTTTCTTTCTCTTTTTCTAAACTCTTTAAAGCCTTAAATGAATTCTCATCCATGACAGACCAATAAAGACTGTAACGTTCATGATGTAATTGATAAAAGGGAATAAGGGTCACCCTTTGATTACCCGGTTGCCCAACTGGTTCCGTTTCAAATTGAATCGGTAAGCCATCCACCCGTTTTATCCAGTTCCACGGCCTGTCCTTATCCGCAATAAAGACGGGTACATCGATTAAAGGATGGGCATTTAAGCTCAAGTGATTTGCTTGAATGTCTGTTTCAGGGAAATTTTCTCTCCCTAAGGCACCAGCTAGCACAATAGGTCCATACATAAAACCAACTTTGTTTGGATCGTCTTTTGCTATATATGAATGAAGTCCAAGTGGAAAATCCACCTCAACTCTATCTCCCGCCTTCCACCTCCTTGATAGAGTCACATAGCCTTTTTTATCGGTTAAAAAGGTTTGCTTTTTATTTACAAAAATCGATACCTTTCCATTGATCCAATAAGGTATTCGAAGATGGATAGATAAAAACCGTCCATCACCCTCTTCTACCTTTAATTGAACTCGGCCAGAATGAGGAAAATCAGTCTCTAATTTTAATCTTAATTCCTTTTCTTCTAACTGTAGCTGTGAAGCAATAAACAAATTAACGAACAATTCATCGTCTCTTTGGTAATAGATATGTTCAGAATAACGAGTTGGATTTTCCATCCCGGTTCCTGTACAGCACCAAAAAGAATCTTCCGGTGAATGATACACTTTAAAATGACCTGGCTCTGTTGAAACAAAATAGGCTTTCATACCTGAATCAGGATCTTGCGAGGCTAAAATATGATTATAAAGAGCCCTCTCGTAAAAATCGTAATATTCTGACTTCTGTTCCCATAAAAACAAATGAGCTGTCAACTTGAGCATATTATACGTATTGCATGTTTCCGTTGTTTGAACCCCTAATGTTTCATCTGAGACTCGGCCAAAATGCTCATTGATGCTATTTCCTCCAATAATGTAAGAACGCACCCTCGTTACTTCCTGCCAAAAAAAAGTGGCCGCCGTCTTATACTTTTCCTCTTTTGTAATATCATATAATTTCGCAGCACCTATCACTTTTGGTATTTGTGTATTTGCATGCTTTCCCTCTAAAAGATCCCTTCTGTTTGATAACGGCTCTAATATTTGCTGCTCACAAAACCTAATCGCTAATTGTAAATACGTTTGATTTTGAGTTAACAAATAGAGCTCAGCCATCACATCATTCATACCACCATGCTCACAAATGAGCATTTTTTGAAACTGTGCCTCCGTTAAACGCACCGTCCCGCTCTCCACCCAATCAGCTAGCTTTGTCACAACCGATAAAGCCTTTTCATTTTTCACTAATTTATATACATCAATTAGCCCCGCAAAAAGTTTATGCATGCTATACCAAGGGACCCAATGACCTGCCAATGTAAAATGATCAACCTCGAAATTGCCTGTAAATACCTTTTCAAAGCAGGTACTTGGAAACCCACCGATAAAGTTACGGTCATGAACGCTCTGAATGTATTCAAGCTCGTCAATTGCTTTATTAATTTTATCTTTTAATGCCCGATTCATCGTATTTCGATACATATAAGCAGCTGCCGATAACCAATGCCCTAAAGAATGACCAGAAATGCCTGTTTCCTCCCACCCCCCATATCGCTGTTTCTTTGGAGCTAAACTGGCCGCTTCATAAAATGGAGCTACTAATCGATCGATATCTAAAAACAATAAATAGTCCATTCCTTTATCCGCTGATTCTTTAAAAATACCATCTAGCAATTGAACCTGAACCAATGCTTACCATCCCTTCCCTTCGATGACTTTTACACACTTTCGTTCACTCAAAATCTAAAATAAAATGACAAAAGAGACGATACCTCAAATGCAATGATGATCGTCTCTATTAAAGTCACAAAAAACTTACCCTTTTCGAACAAACTCATTCCACTTTAATTCATTCCGAAACGTTACTAAATCTGTTCGTTTATTGATTATTACACACTCAATATCTGTCATTTCCGCCCAATCATAAAGTTGTTCAGGTGTAACAACATAGGAGAAGACCGTATGATGTGCTCCTCCAGCATGAATCCAGGCTTCAGCTGACTCACTTAAAGATGGTTCCGGCTTCCATAACACTTGAGCGACAGGTAGCTTTGGCATTTCTTTTTCGGTCTCCACCGCATCAACTTCATTGACGACTAATCTAAATCGGTTTCCCATATCAATCAATGATGCATTTAGAGCCTTTCCAGCCGCTCCGTTAAATACCAACCGAGCTGGATCCTCTTTACCACCAATCCCTAAAGGATGAACCTCTACCTTAGGCCTCGTCGCAGCAATCGAAGGACAGATCTCTAACATATGAGAGCCGAGCACTAATTCATTGCCTTTCTCAAAATGATACGTATAATCTTCCATAAAGCTCGTGCCTTTTCCATCAGCAAGGATTTTCATCATTCGAGTTAAGCCAGCCGTCTTCCAATCGCCTTCTCCACCAAATCCATAGCCTTGAGCCATTAATCTTTGCACAGCGAGACCAGGTAGTTGCTGCATTCCATGAAGAGTCTCAAAATTAGTCGTAAAAGCACTATATCCACCATCTTGCAAAAATGCCTTCATCCCTAGCTCAACTTTTGCTTGATAAAGGATCGAATCGCGATAATCGTTAGAAGAAAAAGCTTTTGCATCTATTTCATATAAATCATGATATTCGTTAAATAACTCATTCACTTTTGCTTCTGTTACGTCATTTATATAAGTTGTTAAATCACCAATTCCATAACCATTTGTTGTCCATCCAAACTTAATTTGAGCCTCTATTTTATCTCCTTCTGTAACCGCAACATTTCGCATATTGTCACCAAAGCGAGCGATTTTTAAAGATAATCCATCTGTTACGGCAACAGCCGTCCTCATCCAAGAGGCTATGCGGTCTCGAATAAGCTCATCTTGCCAATGTCCAACAATGACCTTTCGCGCCAGGTTAAGTCGTGCTCCAATATAGCCAAATTCTCGATCGCCATGGGCCGATTGATTCGTATTCATAAAATCCATATCAATCGTTTCCCAAGGAATTTCTCGATTATATTGTGTATGCAGATGCAATATAGGTTTCCTTAACTCTGTCAACCCAGCAATCCACATCTTTGCTGGAGAGAAGGTATGCATCCATGTGATAATCCCTGCACAACTTTCATCAGTATTCGCTTCTAAACAAAGCTTTCGAATCGAATCTGCCGTTGTCAAAACAGGCTTTATCACAATTTCAAACGGAATTGCTGAATCGTGATTTAGCTCTCTCACTATTCCTTTTGAATGCTCCCAAACCTCTTCAATTGTTTCTGGTCCATATAAATGTTGACTGCCAGTCGCAAACCAAAAGTTATACTTTTTTACTTCCAACATCTAGTTTCCTCCTAAAAATAATTAAAGTGATCAAGATAAACAAATCTATTTATATGATTTCAGTCGTTTCATCACGTCATTGGCACCACGACCAAAATAATCGTGAAGCGTGTTATATTCTTCAAATAACTTATCATAAATGGCAACGTTTTCAGGTTTCGGCTTATACGTCCTCTTTTTCACTCGTCCCATTTTTTGGGCGGCTTCATGAATCGTATCAAATCCACCGTTTTGACTTCCAGCTGCTACTGCTGCGAACATTGCTGCACCTAAAGCAGGTGTTTGTTTCGAATCAGCTATTTTAATTTCACGATTTGTCACATCCGCATATATTTGCATAAGCAAGTTGTTTTTTTGCGGTAATCCACCACAAGCGTACAACTCATTAACAGGTACACCATTGTTATGAAAAGCGTCTATAATCTTTCGCGTTCCAAACGCTGTAGCTTCTAAAAGAGCCCGATAGATTTCTTCAGGTTTTGTAAGTAGGGTAAATCCAAGGATAAGTCCTGTTAAATCCGTATCCACTAAGACTGAACGATTTCCATTCCACCAATCTAAGGCAAGTAATCCTGTTTCACCAGGCTTATAATTAGATGCCTTTTCTTCAAGGAGTTGATGAATGTCTTTCCCTAAACGGTCCGCTTCAACTTTTAATCCCTCCGGTACACCGTGTTCAACATACCAAGCAAAAATGTCTCCGACGGCGGATTGGCCAGCTTCATAGCCTAAAAATCCAGGAATGATGCCATCTTCTACCACTCCACACATCCCTTCTACATTCCTTTCTTCTGTCCCAAGCAACATATGACAGATTGAGGTCCCCATCGCCATCACAAGCTTTCCAGGCTCAACAACTCCAACAGCCGGTACAGCCGCATGAGCATCGACATTCCCTACCGCAACCGCAATTCCTTCCTTTAACCCCATTAAATTCGCCATTTCTTTTGTTAACTCACCTGCTTTTGAACCTAATGGAAGGACATTACCGCGAAGTTTTGTCTCGACTAAATCTCCTAATCTACTATCTAAAGATTCAAAAAATTCTTTCGGAGGATAGCCGTTTTGTTTATGCCAAATCGCCTTATAACCAGCCGTACAACTATTTTTAGTGAGTTGACCAGTCATTTGCGAAACAACCCAATCAGTTGCTTCCACAAAACGATCCGTGAGCTGATAGATTTCTTCGTCCTCATTTAGAATTTGCCATATTTTTGCGATCATCCATTCAGAAGATATCTTCCCCCCATATCTTTGTAAAAAAGACTCTCCTCGTAACGCAGCTATTTCATTAATTCGGTTCGCCTCATCCTGTGCGGCATGATGTTTCCACAGTTTTACCCAGCTATGAGGCCGTTCCTTTAAATCATTCTTTAAACAAAGTGGTTCTCCATGTGAATCAATCGGCAACATCGTACAAGCAGTAAAATCAATCGCAATCCCAATAATGTCTCGAGGGTCAACGCCAGACATTTTTACAACGGTAGGGACAGATTTTGTTAAAACCTCAATATAATCAAGTGGGTGTTGAAGAGCCCATTCATGCTCAAGCATAACCTTCGAGCAAGGTAAGACCTCATCTATTACTCCATGTGAATATTTCGTCACATGATCAGCTATTTCAGTTCCATCTGTAAGGTCAATTAGAACAGCTCTTCCCGATTCAGTCCCATAATCAACACCAATTGTATAGCTCTTATTCATCTAATCCCACTTCCCTTTTCACCTTGACCATAATAGGCATTTTCTCCATGTTTTCTTAAATAATGTCTGTCTAAAAGAACTTGCTCCATCGGACTCGTCCTTGGATTGATTGTCAGCGTTCTCCAAGCCATTTCTGCGACCTCTTCTAACACGACCGCATTATGAATCGCGTCTTTTGGACTTTTCCCCCAAGCGAATGGTGCATGAGAATGAACTAAAACACCGGGTACTTGAATTGGATCTAAAGCTTTTTTTCGAAAAGTTTCAATGATAACCTTTCCTGTTTCAAGTTCATAGTTCCCATTAATCTCTTCTCTCGTCATTTTACGTGTACATGGAATTTCTCCATAAAAATAATCCGCTTGAGTTGTTCCAAAAGAAGGGATTGGTCTACCCGCTTGGGCCCAACTTGTTGCACAAGTAGAATGTGTATGGACAACCCCTCCGATTTCAGGAAAAGATTGATAGAGAGCAATATGGGTAGCTGTATCTGAAGAAGGCTTGAAATTCCCCTCCAATACTTGACCTTCGAAATCAACGACAACCATATCATGGCTCGTCATCTCAGAATACTCAACCCCACTAGGCTTAATGACTACAAGACCCTTTTCACGATCAATTCCACTTACATTGCCCCAAGTAAAAGTGACAAGTTCATACTTCGTCAGAGCTAAATTCGCCTTAAACACTTCCTCTTTGAGTGTTTCTAACATCTCGGCTCTCCTCCTCTTCAAAACTATAATCTCTATCTTTATTATACACATGTACGTACAAATTTCTATATTTTTTTGAGTGAAATTATAAGTTTTTTTGAAATCGAGATTATTATCTATATTCATTCGTACAAATCACATCTTAAATCAGGCTTTTTGGTTGCGAATAAATTGATTATAAAAGGATAAAAAAGTAGACCTTTCCCTTAATAAATGGGCATTTTGTAAACTACTTTCGATAAGTTCTTCAGAAATCCCTAATGATTGTGGGTTCAATTCGCCTCCTAACCCTCGAACCATTTCCTGTATTTGTATAGAAGCGGGCATCTTCATTAAAATATCTAAAATTTTTTCTTCGTTTATTTTCAAACGCTCCATTCTTTTATCACTAAACTGAATTGAACCCTTTTTTAATTCAATAAGTGCTGTTTTTATCGTCGTTTGATAAAATTTTGAAATAAGGCAGGTTGAAATACTAACTTTTTCCCCATGTAGCACTTGCCTTTTCTGTTTTTTTATAAAATCCATTTCCCAATAATGGGATAGATGATGCTCAGCTCCTGAAGCTGGGTGAGACTGACCAAAACGAAGCATAGCCAGACCAGATAAAATTAAAGACTGCATCAAAATCTTTATTCCCTCTTCCTCTCTATTTGCAATCTTTTGAAAATGAATCAAGCACTTTTCTAATGCTTGTTCAGTCATTTGAAAAACTAATGGACAAAAAGGCTCTTCATCGATTAAATGTCCAAATTGCCAATCGGCTAAAGAGGTGGTTTTTCCTAACATATCTCCAAAGCCTGCCGCTATCATTTTTTTAGGTGCCTCCATTAGGATATCTAACTCGGCAAATACAGCTATCGGAGCTTGAGTTTGATACGTTTTTTTATTTCCATTTACAATAATCGGAGCACCCATAGAAGTAAAACCATCAACAGAAGGGGCTGTTGGTATCGAGAGAAAAGGTTTCCCCATCTTATAGCTAACAAAGCGGACAATGTCATGAATCGTGCCGGCACCAATCGCGATAATAATCTCGGTATTTGCTGAGACTGAAGTCATCACTTGTACGATAGACTTCTCATCTGCTATTACTTCAGAATCGTTTTCATAACCTACTAGACAAGTCTCCGTTAAGATTTTTAGTTGCTTAACCGCCTGTAAAAACGAACGTCCTGCCACTTCATACGTATTACGGTCTGCCACAATCGTGAGCTTTTGATAGTTTTTTGTTTCTAAAAAAAGGACCGCTTCTTTTAAGGCACTCCTCTCAATAACTATTTGCTCAATCGTCATATCAAAATGGGGGTTCCCACATTGACAATCCCTTGAAATCCATTCATCTAGATTCAACTCTTCCATTATGCCCAACACAACCTTTCCAATTTTTCTTCTCAGTAAAAGTGAGTAAATTTGTACTAAACTTATAAAATCATATCATCAAACTTGTACGGATAACTGAATTATATGGCTCGAACCTTACAAATATCAAGTGTAGATTCGTACATTTTGAAAATGGAGCTTATTAGTTTTAAGGAGACAAAATTGGGTTAAGACCACCACGACGGGAATCTGGGGATTGTTAGGGAGCAAATATCAGGGAGGTGAGCAAGAAGTGGACTCTTTCTTCTCTTTCTCAGCCTTTTGCCCCTGATTGATCTTTCACGACTTACAAATGATATTAACCATTTATTCATTTAAGTCATTTTGACATTCTTTGATTTTTTTTACATAAATATAGTGTAAAATATTTAATAAGGGGGGCTGGGGAATGGATCCTTTAGAATTTTACGGTTTAATCTTTTTTATTGTTTTATGTTTAATTGGACTTACCCTTTTTGCTTTAACAAAAGGGAAAAAGAGATTCATTACAATCATTTTAACGAGCTCATTTCTTTTCATTGCTATTCTATTTATATTTGGAGAACCTATTAATATAGATGCTGATATAGAGAAAAGAATCGAAATTCTCGAACCTTACTTACAAAAAAATTTCCCTACTGAAACATGGGAGTATGCAATCATTCCATATAAAGAAGAAGGTTATAACTTAAACCCCAAATATATTGGCGTCATTTTTGAAAGTGAGCCAAATGTGATCTATTATTATTTTTCAGATAAAGAGGGAAATATTACTCTAGAGGCAACTTACGACCATGCACCTGAAGATAAATAAAAACAAATGAAAGCTCGACATCCATTTTCATCTATGTTACTCCTCTACAGCCAGTCGAGTTAATAAATCTCTTAACGAAAATCAAAATTAAATAGAACATTATTGTAAACAATTTAATTTCCCCATTTCCTGTAATGATAACAACTTAATGATTGTTTTCCAGTAATTGGAGCAAAAATAACTCCTTTTTCTTTCATTATCTTTTTAACATCCTTATACAGTTCTCTGTTAAAATCACCATTATTATTCAAAAACGTTCCATCCATATCAGATACCACTAATTTAATCATAAGAATTCTCCTCACATCTTATTATAGTTCACTAAGTCGATATACGTTTTTAATTAGATACGACAGCTCTTCTTCTTAGTACGGCATTTAGTTGTTCTGAGCATAGGAGCATCACCACTATATAAACAACGATAAAAAATGGGAAAATTCCGATTGTTGTATTTGATGCAAGGAAACCAAGAAGAGGTGGCATAAAGGCACTACCTGTATATGCAACAGCCATTTGATAACCCATAATAGTCTGTGAATGCGTTTTACCGAAACGAGCAGGTGTTTCATGTAACATACATGGAAAAATCGGTGCTAATCCAAATCCCACCATGATAAAACCTACAAGTGAAACGATAGCTGGCAATGGTAGGACCAGAAGTATGGCACCAATAAGTGCTATGAGTTGTCCTGTTCGAATGAGCATGCGGTTACTCATTTTAAACGTAACAAAACCAGTTAGAAATCTACCAATCGTTAGTCCACCCCAGTAGAATGAAACCCACTGTGCGGCTACTGATGCTGGTAACTCCTTAACATTTACGAGAAAGCTACTCCCCCAAAGCCCGACTGTTGCCTCAACCCCACAATAAAACAAGAAGGCAAACATCGATAACTTCACCCCTTTAATTTGCAAAGGCTTTATAGGCTTTATATCTTCACAAGAAGTTTCAGCATGGATGGGTTCTGAATTTTCATTTAACGCTATGTTACTGTTTTTCGATATTCTATTCCATAATGGTAAAGAGAATAGCAGGATAGCTGCTAACGTAAACTGAATGACCGAGATTGTGAGATAACCACTTCTCCAAGCATGTTGACCTGAAATAAACTGGGCCATGATGAGTGGACCCAAGGTGGCTCCTACACCCCAAAAACTATGTAACCAGCTCATATGATGTGCCTTATAATTGTTAGCAACATAATTATTAAGTGCTGCATCCACAGCTCCTGCACCTAGCCCAAGAAGGATTGACCATGCAACCAACCACATGATCGATGGAGCAAAATAAAAACCTAATAAAGCACTAGCCGTCATTAAACCACTAAAAAAAGTGACCTTTCCAGTACCAAATCGCATAATTATTCTTCCACTAACTAAACTTGAAACAATAGTGCCTCCTGCAATCGTCATAAAAAGGAATCCAGCTGCTTCGAGCGGTAACCCCAATTCCTGTTGCATTACGGGCCATGCAGCTCCTAATAAGGGATCAGGCAACCCTAAGCTAATAAATGCCAAATAAATAATAACCAAAAGTAATAGTGTCATGTTTACATGTTTTCTCCTAACTGTATTTTTTCTAAAACAACTTATTAAAATGATTTAATAAGTCAATAAAAATTTCAGCATTCATACTCCTATAGATGAATGCCTACAGCAATTGTACGTTTATCATTAGTTGTCACTTATCTCATCAATCATTACATCCAGGCAAAGAGTTTGTAATCCAAATAAATAGTCTTGTTCCCAATCACTAGCTTCAAACTCTGGAAGATGCTCTGGAGGAATATATTTTGAGCTTACAACTTTAATTTTGTCTATTATTGTTCCATCCACTTCATCCTCACAAAAAATGAAAACGTGAGGATTAATAATCGCAACAAACGAGGCTACTAATCTACTAATGGCATCAACCTCATACTCCTCACTAATCATTTCTTTTCTCGTTCCATTTCCCCTATTTAAAGCCTGTTGAAAATTTTGGTCATTATATTGAGGAATAAACTGAACCTCGCCGGAGAAAAACGTACTTCCACGAACGACATGTCCGTTTAACATAATCCCTGTACCTGGGCCATTTTGTCCAGAATATAAATATACAAGCGATTGCTCCTTCATGTTCCTATTTTTGTAATAGCCGAGAATAGCGGCATTCATATCATTTTCCACTGCAACAGGTATAGAAAAATGCCTCTCATAGTACCCTTTTAAATCTATATTTTGAAAATGCTCGTATCCTGGAATATGAAAAATCCGACCATTATCAACCGCACCAGGAACGCCAATCGCGATCGAATTGATTTTTGGATTTGCGTTTCTGATGTTTTCAATATAGGTAGTTAATATATTTAACCCACCATCCGTTAGTACACTTGGAAGTTTTCCTTGATCCTTTATTTCTCCCAAACAATTAAATATTGTATAGTTTGTCTCTAACCTCTCTAAGAAAATAGCAAGACCTAGCATATACTCAGGATTGTACCTATACCTTTTTGCTCTTCTGCCACCACTAGATTCATCAAGACCAACTGAAATAATTTCTCCATTGTTCTCCATCTGTGTTAGGCTCTTACTTATTGTTGGAAAACTAATTTTCAATTTATTACATAGTTCTACTTTTGTTGCACTTCCAAATTCCAAAAGAGTTGTACGAATCCCCCCGTAGGATCATCTTCTTCATAGATTTTGGATTAGTCAATTTTTCATCCACTATAGATCACCCACCTAAAGCACTTATTAAATCTCTTTAATAAGTTATGGTGAAAATATACCATACTTATTTTTTTATAACAATGAAAAATTAGTTCCCTTTTTCAAGATTAACGCTCTTTACATTCAGACTTTAACAAGTCCTCTAAATGAAGATTTTTTGCTTCGCAGTGTGAGTCTATTGCTTAGCAAAAAATCTATTTATAAATGGACTACATTTCCAACTAAACTAGCGAATACTTTTGCATAATGCTTACAAACTTAACTAATTTACTCAACTTTCGCATCAAGAAAATCCGTTCAACTAGTTGGCAGAGCGAATAGAAGCTCTTAAACAAATGCCATTGACACGTTTGAAAAGCGAGAACGTACTATCACACCAAACGGATAAACTGTGCATTAAGAAAAAAATAGACAATGTACAATGCCCTTCGGCTATCGCTCCCAAACAGACACTCCGCTCCTTGCCAAGAACCTCATGAGCCTCCTCAGCACGCTTGCAGGGTCTCATTGGACGGTTTATTCCTGCGGGAGTCTCCGTGTCTGTTTGTCCGCTAGATTGATACTATGTCAAGAAAATAGACACAGATTTTTCTTGACATAGTATCATTCTTTTTGTTTCTTCCCACTGTATCTACATAGAAACCTCGACACCAAAACTTCCTGTTCCCATAGCGATACTTTAGATTGGCATGTCGATCAAAATATCATGAGACTGCTTTTTCCTTTTAAATACCCCATAAATTGAGACACACTTAACTTAGGCGGAATACTCACTAACATATGGATGTGATCCGGACAAGCATTTGCTTCGTGAATCACCACACCTTTTCTTTCACATAAATCTCTTATGATCTGTCCGATACTTTTTTATATTTTCCATAGATGATTTGTCTTCTGTATTTTGGTGCAAAAACGATATGATACTTACAATTCCACGTTGTGTGTGCTAAACTATTCATGTCCTTCACAGGGCATACCTCCTTCTTTGGTGAGATGAAGCGGTCGGGAAACCAACTTTATCCTACCATGAAGTGAGGTTTTTTTAATACCACGCTTGAAGCTCTTTTGAACCCCCGGCATAGCCAGGGGTTTTCGAAACCACAAACCAACAAAAACCCTCAACGTCAGTAACGTCAAGGGTTTGATCTTCTTAATAGTTCTGCATATACTGGTCACGTTCCCAAGGGTGAACTTGTGTGCGGAACATATCCCATTCGATTTCTTTTGCTTCGATGAAGTGCTCGATAGCGTGCTCACCTAATGCTTTCACTAGAACTTCGTCTTTGACTAATGTGTCAATTGCGTCTTTTAGTGTTGCTGGTAAGTCATTGATTCCTTCTTCGATGCGCTCTTCTTTGCTCATGATGTAGATGTTACGATCTGTTGCTGCTGGTGGAGTGATTTTTCTCTTAATTCCATCAAGACCAGCGGCAAGCATTGCGGCCATAGCTAAGTATGGGTTCGCTGCTGGATCTGGGCTACGAACTTCGATACGGGTACTTACACCACGAGAAGATGGGATACGTACAAGTGGGCTACGGTTACGCATAGACCATGCTACATATACAGGTGCTTCATAACCAGGAACTAAACGCTTATAAGAGTTAACAATCGGGTTTGTGATAGCTGTAAAAGCTTCTGCATGCTCTAAAATTCCACCTAGGAATTGCATTGCTGTTTCACTTAATTGTGATTCTGTTGATTCATCAAAGAAAACATTTCCTTCTTTATCAAATAAAGACATGTTACAGTGCATCCCAGAACCGTTTACACCAAATAGTGGTTTCGGCATGAAAGTTGCGTGTAACCCGTGCTTACGAGCAATTGTTTTTACAACTAGTTTAAATGTTTGAATATGGTCACAAGCTGTAACCGCATCAGCATATTTAAAATCAATCTCGTGCTGACCTGGTGCTACCTCGTGGTGAGATGCTTCGATATCAAAGCCCATATCTTCAAGCTCTAATACGATATCACGACGGCAGTTTTCTCCTAGATCTGTTGGTGCTAAATCAAAATAGCCACCTTTATCGTTTAATTCTAAAGTCGGTTCGCCATTTTCATCATTTTTGAATAAGAAGAATTCTGGCTCTGGTCCAATGTTAAAAGCTGTGAAACCAAGATCTTCTGCTTCTTTAAGCACTCGCTTCAAAATACCACGTGGGTCTCCTTCAAATGGAGTTGGTTCTTCGCCAGGCTTTCCTGGAAAATAAATATCACAAATTAAACGGGCTACCTTACCTTTTTCAGGAGTCCATGGGAAAATAACCCATGTGTCAAGATCTGGATATAAATACATATCAGATTCCTCGATACGAACAAAACCTTCAATTGATGAACCGTCAAACATCATTTTGTTATCTAATGCTTTTGTTAATTGGTCAATTGGAATCTCGACGTTTTTAATCGTTCCTAATAAATCTGAAAACTGCAAGCGAATAAAACGGACGTTGTTTTCTTGTGCATTTTGAATAATGTCTTCTTTTGTAAACTTAGCCATTCTATGTAAGCCCCTTTCAATCCTAATTATATTGAAAAGATTTCCTCAAGAATCAGAAATCTATTCCATCCATATTTTACGTATTAAAAAAACGAGAAAGTTGTCCTTGTATAAGCGACGTTTTGCCGAGCTTTCCGGCATCTTGTAATTCCTTCTTTAATAATCTGCGTAACTCTTGATCCGATAGTTCTTTTTTCGGTGTAGAGCTGTTCTTTTTTTCGTTTTCTTTTTCTTCTAAAAAATGTTTGATTGCGGAAATATTAAAGCCTTTTTCCAACATCTCTTTAATTTCCAATAGGCGATCAACATCATTAAAAGAAAATAAACGCTGATTACCTTTTGTACGAATTGGATGAACCAATTTATTTTCCTCATAGTAACGAATCTGTCTTGCGGTCAAATCGGTTAGCTGCATCACAATTCCAATTGGAAACAATGGCATATTACGACGATCTTCTATTTTCATACCGTCACCTCCGATTCCATACTATTAGACTACTAGATGTAAGAATCAATGTCAACTAATGTTACATTACCTAACATCAATTTTCTTCATTGACAATTTTTAACGAATCAATTGCTTGAATAACTGCGATTTTTACATGTTCATATGTTAACCCACCTTGGACATAAGCGACATACGGTGGCCTAATCGGGCCATCTGCTGTTAATTCAATACTTGCTCCTTGAATAAATGTTCCCGCTGCCATAATAACATCATCTTCATAACCTGGCATTGGGCTTGGATGAGGAGTGACATGGGCATTAACTGGTGAAGCGGCTTGAATCGCTTGGCAAAACTTAATCATCGCTTCTGCTGTTGGAAAACGAACAGACTGAATTAAATCCGTTCTTTTATCATTCCAACTAGGCGAAGTGCTCATTCCTAAGTCCTCTAAACAAGCAGCTGTAAAAGTCGCACCCTTTAATGCTTGAGCGACAACATGTGGCGCTAGGAAAAAACCTTGATACATCTCTTGTAAACTATATAGGCTAGCCCCTCCTTCACGTCCAATACCCGGAGCCGCTAACCGATACGAAGCTAACTCAATTAATTCTTCCTTACCGACAATATATCCACCCGTTTTAACAATTCCACCACCTGGATTTTTGATAAGCGAACCAGCCATCAGATCGGCTCCAACCTGACACGGTTCCATCTCCTCAACGAATTCCCCATAACAATTATCAACAAAAATAATGACGTCTTCTTTAATCGTACGTATAAATTCGATCATTTTTTTGATTTCTGAAATGGTAAAGGACGGGCGAGCGTCATAACCTTTAGAACGTTGAATTCCGATCACTTTAGTCTTTGAAGTAATCGCTTGAGTGATTTCCCTCTCATTAATCCAACCATTTTCTAAAAGGGGAATCGCTCGATAATCAATCTGAAATTCTTTTAACGAACCATGCCCATTGCCTCTTATACCGACAATTTCCTCAAGTGTATCATACGGTTTTCCCGTAATATAAATTAATTCATCACCTGGCCTTAAAACCCCAAATAAGCAAGTCGCAATTGCGTGAGTTCCGGAAATGATTTGCGGGCGTACTAACGCTGCTTCCCCACCAAAAACATCCGCATAAATCGCTTCCAATGTATCGCGGCCGACATCATCATAGCCATATCCAGTCGAGGGTGTAAAATGAAAATCTGCCACCTGATGTTTTTTATAAGACTCCAACACTTTTGCTTGATTGACCATCGCTACATAATCAAATTGTTTATGAACGGAATCTATTTTATCCTCTACCCGCTGAATTAGAGCTTGAAACTTTTCATTTTGTAACAGTTGCATAAATTTCTCCTTTTTTCATAACAAATTCAGATCATTTTATTATAACATTTAGCCCTCTCAAGCAAAAGCAACCCAAACTAAAAAGGACCCCTACAGCAAGGTCCTTTTACCGTGTATTCACTCTTGATGAATGAAAATTAAAGTCTTCCGCTTCTAACGTTTCAAGATGCTTTCGTTCAAAGTTCCCTAAACGTAATAGTCTAACCGCCTGTAAGCGGATTGCTTCTTCAATCAAATTCCGGATATATCGCCCATTACTAAACGCACGCTCTTGTTCAATCCGTATTTGCTTAAGATGTTCACGGATATGGCGAATCGCTTCCGTTGTTAACTTATATTCCCTTTCATGGGCCATGCCAATTAAAATTTCAATGAGCTCCTCTAACGTGTAATTAGGAAAATCCATCGCAATCGGAAAACGTGAGGGCAATCCTGGATTTAACGATAAAAAATAATCCATTTCGCGTGAATAGCCTGCTAGGATAAGCACAAATGAATGTTGTTGATCCTCCATCGCCTTCACTAATGTATCAATCGCTTCCTTGCCAAAATCCTTCTCCCCACCTCTTGCCAACGAATAAGCCTCATCGACAAATAACACACCACCATGAGCTTTTTTAATAACCTCTCTTGTTTTCTGAGCCGTGTGGCCAATATATTCTCCGACTAAATCGGCCCGCTCCACTTCTAGTAAATGCCCTTTTTCTAAAACATTCATTTCATGAAAAAACTCTGCAATAATTCGGGCGACCGTTGTTTTTCCTGTGCCAGGGTTACCTTTAAAAATCATATGCAACACTTGCTTTGACACTTTTAAACCATTTTGCTCACGACATCGATTGACATATAGCCACGCATAAATTTCGTTAATTAATTTTTTAACATCCTTTAGTCCGATAAAATCCTCCATACGTTTTTCAAATCGTTTTAAAATTTCATGTTTTTCTTTATCTTCCTCGGAATAATAAACGAGTGACTGGGGTTCCTTCAATTCATACCTCGTTTGGTTTAACACCACATTAATACGTCCATTTTTCCTCGTGTTAATCGGGTTACTCATGCTGCTCACCCTTCCATCCATTACTCCCTTATGTTAATCATACGCTACAAATTAAAAATTGTGACAAATGCCTATAAAAACATTCAAATACCTACACTTAAATGTATAATATGAGAAAAGCGGAGGTGATGTTTATATGACCGATTCCTCTTTTCCGACATTCGTCCATTCCTATTTAGATAATTTGTATATAAAAGGAAGAAAAGCTTCAACGATTAAACGATACGAGCATGATTTTAGCTTATTCTTTCGATGGCTTTCTCAGCAAACGAAAGGCCGAACAATCGAGAGTGAATGGATGAATATTACAAAAGAACAGGTCCAGCAATTTATAACCTATCTGTTTGAAGAAAAAGAACACCAAATTCGAACCGTCAGAAGAATCCATTCAGCACTCAAACAGCTAGCTAAATATTGTATAGAAGAAAATTTCTGCAAAGAGCATCCCTTTGCTTTTTCAGGCGCACCTGAGCTGATTCTCACCCCTTTAAAACCGTCAGAATGGGTCTCATCACAGGAAGTTTCACAATTTATCCAAACACTACGGTCAAACAAAAATTTAAGTGAACAGCAGCTAGAAGTTCGTCCCTTATTAAAAGCACGTAATGAATTCATTGTGAAATTATTTTTGCATTATGGACTTACCTTACAAGAAGCTGTTGATCTAACCATGACACAAATGAAGTTTGAATCGGGCACGATTGAAATAAATGGAGAAGCAGATAAGCGTTCCATCCATTTAAGTCAGCCTGACCGACAACTTGCTTTTTCTTATTATCAAAAGATCCCTGAACCGGTCAGACCGAGATTACATGAGAATGACCCTTTTCTCGTAGCCTTTGATTTTCAAAGAAAAACATATCGCTGGTCTTACGAAGAGGACAAGCCAAAACAGTTAACGAACATCGCCATCCAAAAAATGATCCGACTCGAAGTGGCAAGAGGCGAGCTTCGCAAAGGGATATCGGCTCAACATTTGCGGAATCGCTATATTTTACATGCTCTACTGCAAGGCGAATTAACTGAAAATGTCCAAAAGAAATTAGGTTTAAAATCACCCTTATCATTCCACCGATACGTGCTCACCATTGATAAATTAACCGAAGAACAAAGGCACGATCTACTACAGCAATACGGTCGAAAAGATTAAGTCAGCCATTTATTCGTATTGATTCACTAGATTTTATTTGGCAACATTAGGTTAAAGTCTGCTACTAAGGAGCTTTTACTCATAACTTTTCACTGCAAAAATCAAAAAAAGACTCTTCTATGATTCAACGAGAAGAGTCTTTTTTTTCAAGCTATTATCGGTACCCTAAAACAACTAGTATATTGTCATTACTATTCGGGAAAACCGTTATGTAAGGTCTGATTCACTTTTTAGCTGAACATTACGTTGTGGTGCAAAGGTTGAAATCGCGTGTTTATACACCAACTGTTGCTTACCTTCTGTTTCTAAAATAATTGTAAAGTTATCAAAACCTTTTACGAGTCCACGTAATTGGAATCCATTTAAAAGGAAAACAGTTACGGAAATGTTGTCTTTTCTTAACTGGTTTAAAAATTGGTCCTGAATATTAATAGTTTTCATGATTCTGTCCCCCTCATTTTAGCTATCTCTTTATTTCGATATATTTTTTAGATTTCCTTCCACAAACTCAGATATTTGCAGAAAAACTTTTTCTGTTAACCCTTCTGATACATCAAACCATGTAGTATTCGTTTTATTTCGAAACCAAGTATACTGTCTTTTCGCATATCGTCTAGAGTTTTGTTTCAATTTTTCAATCGCTTCTTCTAATGAATACAACCCGTCAAAATAACTGTATAACTCTTTATATCCAATCGCTTGCACACTTTGAACATCCTTAATGCCTTGGTTATACAGGTGTTCGACTTCTTCAATTAAACCGTTTTTGACCATCATATCGACACGACTATTAATTCGCTCATACAGTTGTTCACGAGGCATCGTTAATCCAATCATCGCTAAGTGATAACGTTCTTCCTCTGGCATGTTCTTTTGCTGCTTAGTAAAAGAAATTCCTGTTACTTTAAACACTTCAAGAGCCCGAATGACACGGCGGATATTATTCGGATGAATGACCTCTTTTGCATCTGGATCAACTGAAAGAAGTTGAGTATATAATGCCTCAACACCATGAACAGACACAAATTGTTCTAGTTCTTTTCGATACGTCAAGTCTTCTTCCGTCTCTGAAAACTGATAACCTTTAATAATCGAATTCACATAAAGCCCTGTTCCACCCGTTAAAATCGGCACCTTCTTTTTTTGATTGAGCCTTGTTATTAAAGGTACCACAAGTTCTTGGAAGTCTGCTACTGAAAAGGCTTCATTTGGGTCTTTAATATCAATTAAATGATGAGGAATCCCTTGCATCTCTTCCTCATTTACCTTCGCGGTCCCAATATCCATTCCACGATAGATTTGCATGGAATCACCACTAATGATTTCTCCACCATACTTTTTTGCAAGTTCAATACTAAGTGCCGTTTTTCCGACGCCTGTCGGACCTACTATCGAGATTAAATCTTCCTTCATCATCTTCTCCCTTTTTTGAGCTTTCCAAACCTAATCATTAAGATCTTTTTTATTCATATCCAAAAAACCGTAATGAAAGGTTGCATGACCTCGTTTTAATACAGAAAATTGAAATTGCGAAAAGCGACTACTTTGCCAATGATCTTTTAAAACAACTCGATGTTTCGCCACTCGTTTCGCTTCTTGGATCGCCTCTTCACTAATCGTGCCATAATGAGCCAGACTTCTTAAGCCACTTATGCCCTTTGATTCAAGTATCGCTTGTTCAAACATCGGGTCAAAATAGACAACGTCAAATGAGTTATCCGGTTGTTCTTTTAAATAATCGAGGTGATGAGCATGCCCTACTGTGATTTTTTTCATTAAATCAAGTAAGTCCGCTCGTCCGTCTGTCCAAGAGTTCAAACCGATTCGAACGAGTGTTGCGATTACAAAATTTTCTTCTACCCCGATAACTCGACCACTCTCTCCTACTAAATATTGCGCCACTAAACTATCAGAAGCTAGTCCAAGCGTACAATCGAGAAAACTCATACCTGTTTGAAGCTCTGAGGCTGCTTTTAATGGTTCAAGCTGATTTTTTTCGATTTGTTTAATTCGGACAAATGCAGAATTAGGATGATAAAAAAATGGCTCTGCTGAATCTTTAGGGAAAAATTGAATCTTTTCGCTCCCAACGACAATCATGTCCTGTAAAAATCGTTGTTGCAGTGTTCGAACAGATTCACCACCGCGTTCGACAAATTTCCCCTTCAGTATTTCCGCAAGTTCATTTGCTTTTTGTTCTAATCTTTTAGCGTTTTTTCGCACCGTTGTTACAATCACACTGTTCTCTCCTCATTAACCAATCCATTACATAACCCGTTTGAACATCTTTTCTAATTCATATGTTGAAAAATGGATCAATATGGGACGCCCATGTGGACATGTAAATGGATCACTGCTTTTTCTTAACGTCTCTAACAGTGCAAAAATCTCATCATGTCGTAAATGTCGATTCGCTTTAATCGCTGCTTTACACGACATTAAAATAGCTGCCTCTTCGCGCAAAGTTCCGATATCCACTTTATTTGTTGATAAAAGCTGTTCAATAATTTCACGAATCGTTTCTTCTTCTAAACCTTTAGGTAACCAAGTCGGGTGAGAACGCACTATAAACGTATGAGGGCCGAATTCTTCTAAAAACACTCCAACCTGCCTTAATTTATCGATATGTTCTACTATCATTGCCATCTCTTGCTGAGTGCATTCAATTGTAAAAGGCACGAGTAAATCCTGAACATTCGGTTCGGTCTCTTTCACCTTTTCACGAAAAAATTCATACTTAATTCGTTCTTGGGCAGCATGTTGGTCAATTAAATACATTCCATGTTCATTTTGGGCGATAATATACGTCCCATGCATTTGACCGACCGGATAAAGAATTGGCACTCTTGAAGGCTCAAGCTCTTGTTGAACTTCAACTTGTTCAGCCACTGATTCCTGTTCTATTAAGTTTGAGCGCTCTGACTCTTTTACACTCTGTTCAAACTCCGTCACGCCCCGTTCTTCTTCGTCACTTAACTCTGATGCAGTAAAGGGGCTTGATTCTAGCTGCGGTGCTTTTTCATTTACAACTTCTGGCTCCAAACATTTTTCTTCACTTTTTGTTTCAGAAAAGGATGGCGTTTGGTAGCTATCAACTTGTGGAAAGGGTTCATAAACTTGTTTGCTCTGAGCTTCTTTCCCTATTTCGTTTATTTGGGCTTGCTGCTTTGTTTCAAAATCAAGCGATAACTGTTCACTCGCTAGTTTTGTCGCCTTTTTAACATTCGCTTCTGGAATTAACGTTTGTTTTTTGAAGATAGAAACTACGGACTCCGTTATCAGCTGACTAAGCTCAGCTTCTTTGCTTAAACGAACTTCTAATTTAGCCGGATGAACATTGACATCGATTAAAAGTGGGTCCATCTCAATCGAGAGCACCACAATCGGAAAACGACCAATTGGCAACAGCGTATGGTAACCCGCTTGAATTGCCTTGGCGAGGACAAAATTTCGAATATAGCGCCCATTGACGATAATCGAAATATACTGTCTTGAAGCTCTCGTTATTTCTGGCCTGCACACAAAGCCATGTAAAGAATAATCGAGGGTTTCTCCTTTTATTTCGAGCATTTCTTTCGCAATGTTACGTCCATAAATCGCCGCGATGACTTGTTTTCGATCGCCATTCCCTAATGTTTTTAAGAGCAATTTACCATCATGAAACAATTCAAACGCAATATTAGGATGAGCCATCGCCAAACGATTCATAATATCACTAACATTTCCCGCTTCTGTTGTAACTGTTTTTAAATATTTTAAACGAGCCGGTGTATTAAAAAATAAGTGAGTAACTTTAATTTCGGTTCCTTTTCGTGTCGCAGCTGCTGTTTTTTCAACAATTTCGCCGCCTTCTAATTTAATTTCTGTACCAGCCCCAATACCTGTACTCGTTTTTAAAGTTAAGTGAGCAACGGAGGCGATACTTGGCAAAGCTTCCCCACGAAAACCGAGCGTTTTAATATGAAACAAATCGCGGTCGGTTTGAATTTTACTCGTGGCATGCCGCAAAAATGCTGTCTCAACATCGTCATTTTCCATTCCGTCACCATTATCGACAATCCGGATCGAACTTAAGCCACCCTCTTCAATTTCAACGAGGATATGAGAACTGTTCGCATCAATCGCATTTTCTACTAGCTCTTTGACAATTGAAGCAGGACGTTCAACAACCTCACCTGCCGCAATTTTATTCGATAAACTATCGTGTAGCTGTTTAATTTTCCCCATTGTATGCCTCCTCTCCACTTATTTTAAACTCTTTTGCCATTCATACACTTTTTGCATCGCTTCAAATGGTGTCAAATGAAGAACATCCACTTCTTTTATTTTTTTCATTAATTGTTTTTCTGCTTTTGTTAACGACTCTTCTTTTTTTATTTCTACAGCTGGTTCCGGGAATAAAGAAAGCTGTGTTGGCTCTTCTTTTGCCACGGCCACTTCTTCTTTGACCGTTTCAACAAAAGGAGTCGACGCAGCAACAGGCATTTGTTTCATCCCTTGCTCCAACTGGAATAAAAGCTCCTCGGCTCGACTCGTCACAGCTGTTGGCATCTTCGCAAGCTCGGCAACATAGATTCCATAACTTCTATCCGCTTGTCCATCAATCACTTTGTGTAAAAAGACGACATGACCATCCTCTTCTGTTGCAGAGACGTGAACATTTTTTAAATGATCTAAGCTTTCTTCTAAGCTCGTTAATTCATGATAATGGGTCGAAAATAAGGTCTTCGCCTTTACCTCATCATGAATATATTCAATGATTGATTGGGCTAAAGCAATTCCATCATAGGTTGACGTTCCTCGGCCAATTTCATCTAATAAAATTAAACTATTTTGTGAAGCTTTAGTTAGTGCATATTGAGTTTCAAGCATTTCAACCATAAATGTACTTTGACCACTTGCTAAATCATCGGCCGCCCCAATTCTCGTAAAAATTTGATCAAAAATCGGCAACTCGACCGCTTCTGCCGGAACATACGAACCGATTTGTGCCATCACCACAATTAAGGCGAGCTGACGCATATACGTACTTTTACCTGCCATATTTGGACCCGTAATAAGAAGCATTTCTCTTTCTGCTTGCATCTGTACATCATTGGCGACATAATCCCCTTTTGGAATAACACTTTCCACAACAGGGTGCCTCCCCCCAACAATATTGACTTTATTTTCAGTTGAAAAGTGTGGTTTCGTATAGCGATTATTTTCTGCAACCGTTGCAAATCCAATCAAAACATCGATCTCACTAATCGATTTGGCGAGTTCCTGAATCGAAACGACATATTTTTTCGCTTCATCACGAATCGTCAGGAACAGCTCATATTCAAGTTGCTCCATTTTCTCTTCTGCTCCAAGAATAATCGCTTCTTTTTCCTTTAATTCCGGTGTAATATAACGCTCAGCATTCGTCAACGTTTGTTTTCGTTCATAACGTCCTTCTGGTAACAGTTGAACATTCGCTCTAGTCACTTCGATAAAATAACCGAACACTTTGTTATACCCAACCTTTAACGTCTTAATCCCCGTTAATTGACGTTCCTTCTGTTCAAGCTCAGCAATCCAACGCTTCCCGTTCACACTAGCATCACGATACGTGTCTAGCTCTTCATGAAAACCAGCTTTAATTAACCCACCCTCTTTGACTGAAATCGGTGGGTCCTCCACTAAACTTTTATCTAGTAACGCAATTAGCGGTTCATAGCTCGTAGACTGAGAAAACCAGCGCTCACTATAGTTTTTACTCATTTTTTCAAGGATCGATTTTACGGCCGGTAATTTCTCTAACGAACGCTTTAACTGCAGGAGCTCTCTCGCATTCACATTCCCATAAGCGATTCGACCTACTAATCTTTCTAAATCATAAACCTCTTTTAATTCATCTCGTAACTCTTCCCTTTCAAAATAAAAAGAGGAAAAGTTTTCGACAATATTTAAACGTTCTTCAATCACTTCTTGTTGAATTAACGGCTGCTCGACCCACTTTTTTAACATTCTTCCGCCCATTGCCGTAACGGTTTGATCAATTACGCCAATTAAAGAGCCTTGTTTCTTTTTATCTCGTAATGTTTCGGTTAGCTCTAAGTTTCGTTTGGAATGGCGATCAATTTTCAAATAAGAATTTGCCGGATAATAAACGACTGGCTGTAAGTGATTAAGTGCTCGCTTCTGAGTTCGAACTAAATACTGACACATCCGCCAAAAAGTCGTTTGTAGTTTCTTTTGCTCCAACGGTTCAGTCAATGTCACGTAATCCGAAATGATATCGGCATTCTCTTCATAGGACACCGTCACATGGATCGCTTGTTTAATTTGAGCAAGCTTCTCCTCGGCAAACTGTGGATCAACAACAAGCTCTTTGGAACGAGAAGATGTTAACTCTTGGATAATCTCTTGAACGTCATCATTTAATAACGTCACTTCATTTTCGCCCGTTGACAAGTCCGTCCGAATAAAACCAATTGTCCCATCCGCAAAATCCGTAATTGAAGTAATAAAGTTGTTTTCTTTTTCTTGGATCATACGTTTATCGACAACCGTTCCAGGAGTCAAGATCCGAACAACCTCTCGTTTAACGACCCCTTTAGCGACAGCTGGGTCTTCTACTTGTTCACAAATCGCAATTTTATAGCCTTTTTCAATTAGCCTGACCATATATTGTTCTGCAGAATGATGGGGAACCCCGCACATTGGGATCCGCTCATCGCCTTTTCCACGACCTGTCAAGGTAATTTCAAGTTCCTGTGCCGCTTTTATCGCATCCTCATGGAATAATTCATAAAAATCCCCTAAACGAAAAAATAAAAAGGCATCTGCATGTTGTGCCTTAATCTCTAAATATTGTTTCATCATTGGTGTTTGTTCAGCCATCATAAACCTCCGCCGTACGTATTTCAGATGATCAATATTATACCATATAGCTAGGATACAGCCTAATAGATTCATCGCAATTTTATAGCAAAACAGCAGTCAGGTCGTATTACCGTATACGACTCGGATTATGCTCTCAAACACAATTAGTGCGCTATTAAAAAGTCATTAACTGAATTCCTTCCCTAAACCCCTCCTAATTTTTATTTCATTCTATTTTCACCTATCCATTTCCAGCAATTAGCCATTGATAAACCCAAGCCGCGAAAAAAAGATAAAAAAAAGAACCAGAAAAAATCCGGTTCGTATTATTTCTTATGCATTTCTTGATGTAAAAAGTTTGGATCTAAGCGTTCAAACTCTTCATCACTCACATCATCTTCTACGTCATCTGCAGAAAAATCACGAATGACACCGTCTGGATTAACCGCAACAGCAATTTTGGTTTCCCCGATACATTCAACAACAAACTCTCTTTCGACTTGGACGGCTACACGATCACCAGCCTCTGTTATTGTTGCTTCTAATGTGTTTGGTTGTTGGACCGCTCGAGCGATCACTTCCATCTCCTCGGAAAGCACATTTTGATCTCGAACAGTTAATTCGACAATATCCGTATAAGGTACCGTTTGCGATGCCACTTCTGTTTTTGTATTGTCGTCATAAGAAAACCAAACGTTAATGTCATAGCTTCCTGTTACTTCAACATTCTCGCCTTTTTTTGCTGCATCAAATTTGTGATTAATAACCCAGCAACCGAGGATGCTTGAAGGTTTGTTAGAAGGTTTAATATGATGGGTGTTTTCTGAGAATTTTTGTCCCTTCCCACATACGGCCTTCGTTATGATCTCGCGAAAATTAAAATCATTTTGAGCCATGAAACATTACCCTCCTCTTTCTCATTTCAATCTAAGTAGTTGGTCGCTTTGATGGCTTCCGCCTCGTTCGCTCCGCCAAACTATTCACTCCCATCCTATGCAGGACAAATGACTAGTGTGCAAATAGTTCCAAACTAGCTTAAATCCTTATCTCTTACACGATATGAGAAAGTGCGTTGAAATAGTACGTGTTTTCCAATGAAAAAATATTTTTAATTACTTTTTTATTACTAACTCAACTTTCGCATCAAGAAAATCGGTTCAACTAGTTGGCAGAGCGAATAGAAGCTCTTAAACAAATGCCCTTGATACGTAAGAAAAGCGAGAACGCAAATCACACCAAACGGATAAACTGTGCATTAAGAAAATATTATAGACCCTCCGGCTGTCGCTCCCAAAACCATACTCCGCGTTCTGCGGGAACCTGGCGAGCCTCCTCGGCAAGCCTTGCGGGGTCTCGCTCCACGGTTTATTCCCGCGGGAGTCTCCGTATGGTTTTGTCCGCTAAGTGTGGTGGAGAGGTTTGATGATATCGCCATTCTCAATTAGCTATTTCTAAGGCAGAAGAACCTTCTTCTTCACTTCATTTTACTGAATAGTTTCCTTCAACAGCCTACGAAGAGATGTGTTCAGACTGTCAACGATTGAACCGATCGTGTAAAGTCAATTGGAGTATTGTATCGCCCTAAAGTCAATCTCTATCAACGGTTAACGGTTAACGGTTAACGGTTAACGGTCAATCATACACTGCGAAAGTTGAGTTACTAAAATAAAAACTCTGTCCCAACAAAGCTTCCTTTGCTTAAGACAGAGTTCCTTTTTCCTCATTAACAATGGTCTTGGATTAATGGATTTTTTGTTGTTGTTCCTCTTAACACATCTCCACCCATTGAAGTAATGATTTCTTCCGTGATTTTTTTTGTAATCGTATTAGACACCATTTGCAAAAGATCATTTACATCAACTTGACTTTGTTGAAATTCTTGCACTAATGGGATTTGTTCAATTTCATCTTGAAGCTCATCAATTTTTGCTTCTGTTTGTTTTAATGCCTCTGATTTATTATAGTGTTTTAAGTTTACTGCTTCTTTTTGCAGCTTTTTAATTTGGGCAATTAATTCTTGTACACGTAAATGCTCATTAATTTGCTTTTCGGCTTTTTTGAAAAAATCTACTTCTTCCGTTTCTGCCATCATCGACGCTAGCTCTTTTGCTTTTGTAAGGACTTCTTGTCTTGTATATTTTGCTTCCATTATTTTATAACCTCCGCTGATTCAACTAATTCTCCATTTAATGACCATGTTTTGGCATCATTTATTTTAACATAAACGATCGTTCCGATGGCTGATTTAGGACCTCTAAAATTAACAAGACGATTCGTTCTAGTTCGTCCAGCTAATACTTCTGGATTCTTTTTACTTTCGCCTTCTACTAATACTTCAACGACTTTCCCTTGATACTCAAGATTTTTCTTCGCTGAAATTTCATTAACGAGGGCATTTAGTCGAGCAAGACGCTCACGCTTTACTTTATCTGGTACATTATCTTTCATTTTCGCTGCTGGTGTTCCTTCACGTGGTGAATAAATATACGTAAAGGCACTATCAAATTCGATTTCACGCATTAATGATAATGTATCCTCAAATTGCTCTTCTGTTTCGTTTGGGAAACCAACAATAATATCGGTTGTAAACGACGCATTTGGAATCGTATTTTTTATTTTATTCGCAAGCTCAATATATCTTTCACGCGTATATTTACGTGCCATGAGCTTAAGAATTTGTGAGTTTCCGTGCTGGACTGGCAAATGAATATGCTCAACCAGATTCCCACCTTTTGCTAACACTTCTATTAGATGGTCATCAAAATCTCGTGGGTGACTCGTTGTAAAACGGACACGCGGAATATCAATTTTGTGAATTTCATCCATCAAATGACCGAGTCCGTAATCGATGTCATCAAAATCTTTGCCGTACGCATTTACATTTTGCCCGAGTAAGGTTACTTCTTGATAACCTTGGCGAGCTAAGTCTCTTACTTCAGCAATGATATCTTCAGGACGTCGACTTCTTTCTTTCCCACGTGTATATGGCACAATACAGTACGTGCAAAATTTGTCACAGCCATACATAATATTAACCCAAGCTTGTGTTTTCCCTTTTCGCGCACGAGGCATATTTTCAATAATATCGCCTTCTTTAGACCAAACTTCAATTACCATTTCCTTGCCAAAGATGGCTTCTTTTAAAAGGTGTGGAAGACGATGAATATTATGGGTTCCAAAGATTAAATCCATATGCTGGTGTTTTTTCATAATGCGATTGACGACATTTTCTTCTTGTGACATACAGCCACAAATGCCTAAAATCAATTCAGGCTTTTCTTGTTTTAACGTTTTTAAATGACCAATTTCACCAAATACTTTATTCTCCGCGTTTTCACGAATCGCACAGGTGTTTAATAAAATGACATCCGCTTCAGTTGTATCTTCTGTTTCTGAAAAACCCATTTCAAGCAAAAGACCTGTCATGTTTTCAGAATCGTGAACATTCATTTGGCAGCCATATGTCCGAATTAAAAATTTCTTCCCTTGGCCAATCGTTTTCATGTCATCAGGAATTAACGTGTCTGGTCGGATGACTTGCACATCTTCTTTGCCGCGACGTTTTCCTTGTTTATAATCAGGCTGATCTAAAATCGAAATCTCTCGCCCTTCGATTCGAATCACCTTTTTATTTCCTTCTTCGGAAATGACCTTTGCATTAGAAAAATCGAAATACTTACTATAATCTTTGCTTTTTCCGTTCAAGGATTTTACGTCCTTTTCGGAAGCTTCGTTTGTATTCCCTTGTTTCCCTAATCTTTGCTCTTCATTCATCGAAAAAACTCCTTTACCGAAAATAAAACATTCAATATTATATTATACTTGTCTTCCCATTTAAAAACAATGAAACTTCCATGGCGATACGGCAAACATTCTAAAGAATTCACTTCTTAAAAATAAGACTAGCTAAAATGAGGAAAGTGTTTGAATCTATCTTTCGTTTCTTTAATGACCTAAAATCATTGCACATGAAAAAACTGCCTAACCATAAAAGATTAGACAGTTCTTATTCGTTATCTAGGCTCAATGATTAATTTAATCGCTGTTCTTTCTTCGCCATCGATTTCAATATCTGTGAAGGCAGGGATACAAACTAAGTCAATTCCACTAGGTGCGACAAACCCTCTTGCAATGGCAATCGCTTTAATCGATTGATTAAGTGCTCCAGCTCCAATTGCTTGGATTTCGGCAGCACCCCGTTCTCGAATCACACCTGCTAGAGCACCAGCGACAGAATTTGGCGTAGATTTTGCTGAAACTTTTAAAACTTCCATTTCTTGTACCTCCTTTTATTACGACTAATATTGGTTCTAGCTAAGACGTGGAAAAAAGGTGATCACTCTTAACCTATGACTCCTGATGTCAATGTACAAGAGATGCTAATAGTTAATAGTATTTCGCAAAATCAATTCATATTCCTGCTTTCAAAAATAATTTCTAAAGAATCATTCTTTAGTCGGATTATAGATGAAAGAAAGGGTGGTCATCATTAATGAGAATGCGTTGAATTGATTTTGCTAGACCCGTTTTTGGATCGACATCAATGATCACTCCATTTAATTGTTCCCTTCCTTGTGTCACTTCAAACCTCGCTGGCAAACTTGTTAAAAATCTTTGAATAATGACTTCTTTCTCAACCCCTAAAATGCCATCATATGGCCCAGTCATCCCAACATCTGTTATATACGCCGTTCCGTCTGGCAAAATTCGCTCATCTGCCGTTTGAACATGGGTATGTGTCCCGACAACTGCCGTCACTCTACCATCTAAATACCAACCCATCGCCTGCTTTTCACTTGTCGCTTCTGCATGAAAGTCTACAAAAATATAAGGCGTTCTTTCCATAATTTCCTCTAAAATCTCATCGATCTTTCGAAACGGACAATCAATAGCCGGTAAAAAAGTCCGTCCCATTAAATTAACAACAGCCACTTCGATTTGATTGATTTTTACAAATGTGTATCCTTTCCCTGGAACACCTTCTGGATAATTAGCCGGTCGTACCAACGATTTTGCTCGATCAATAAACTCAAAAATATCTTTTTTGTCAAAACTATGGTTACCAAGTGTGACTGCTTGAGCCCCGGCATCCATAAAACCTTTATATATTTTTTCAGTTATGCCTTTTCCAGACGCTGCATTTTCACCATTAATAATCGTAATCGTCGGTTTATAGGTCTTTTTCAGCTTTGGTAAGTACTCATCCACCATATTTCTACCAGGTGATCCAACAACATCACCAACAAATAAAATTCTCATATTATCCTCATTTCTATTCATACAGTCTTGTTTATCTTTATTAGTATAAAGGAATAGACTAGCCGCTGTCACCCTTTGTTCTAAACTCCCTGCTTCCTATTGACCCTTTTAATCAAAATAAAAAAGCAGCCGAAGCTACTTTTTTATTTTGCATACTCAACTGCCCGTGTTTCACGAATGACGGTCACGCGGATATGACCTGGGTAGTCAAGTTCATCTTCAATTTTCTTCGTAATATCTCTTGCTAATTTATGGGCAAGAACATCATCTACGACATCAGGGCGAACCATAATTCTCACTTCGCGACCTGCTTGAATCGCATACGTCTTTTCAACGCCTTCAAACGACTCAGAAATCTCTTCAAGCTTTTCAAGACGTCTAATATACGTTTCTAGCGTTTCACGACGAGCACCCGGACGTGCTGCTGATAAAGCATCAGCTGCTGCGACAACAGTCGAAATAACTGAAGTTGACTCCACATCACCATGATGAGAAGCAATCGCATTGATAACCACTGGGTGTTCCTTGTACTTTGTCGCAAGTTCCACACCGATTTCAACATGACTTCCTTCCACTTCATGGTCAATCGCTTTACCGATATCATGTAATAGACCCGCTCTTCTAGCAAGCTTAACATCTTCACCTAGTTCAGAAGCCATTAATCCTGCTAAATAAGCGACTTCCATTGAATGCTTCAAGACGTTTTGACCATAGCTCGTTCTAAACTTCAAACGACCTAAAATCTTGATTAAATCAGGATGCAAACCATGGATACCCATTTCAAATGTAGCTTGCTCACCGTACTCACGAATTGATTCGTCTACTTCTCTTCTAGATTTATCGACCATCTCTTCGATTCTCGCTGGGTGAATCCGTCCATCTTGAACGAGTTTTTCAAGAGCCGAACGAGCAATTTCACGACGAATTGGATCAAAGCCTGATAAAATAACCGCTTCAGGAGTATCATCAATAATTAAATCAATTCCTGTTAATGTTTCTAAAGCGCGGATATTTCGTCCTTCACGCCCGATAATTCGGCCTTTCATCTCATCATTTGGAAGAGTGACAACAGAGACCGTTGTTTCTGCCACATGATCAGCTGAGCAACGTTGAAGAGCTAATGATAAAATTTCTCTTGCCTTTTTATCAGCTTCTTCTTTAGCTTGCATTGTGCGTTCTTTAATTAAGACCGCTGATTCATGTGCAAGCTCTTGCTCTAATTCTTCACGGATTGATGCTCGTGCTTCTTCACGAGAATATCCGGAAATGCGTTCAAGTTCTTCTTTTTGTTGTTGTACGATTTCCTCAACTTTACTTTCCATCTCTTCAACTTGTCGTTGTTTTTTGGTGAGAGAATCCTCCCTTTTTTCCAAAGCTTCTTCTTTCTTGTCCAAAGTTTCACTCTTACGGTCTAGGATCTCTTCTTTTTGTACCAAACGATTCTCTTGTTTTTGAATCTCATTTCTTCTTTCACGAACATCACGTTCAGCCTCGGTACGAATTTTGTGAATCTCATCCTTTGCTTCAAGGATCGCTTCTTTACGACTTGACTCTGCGTCGCGTTTCGCGTCTTCAATAATTTGTTTCGCGGCTTGTTCCGCACTAGAAATTTTCGCTTCTGCAATGGATTTTCGAACAAGATATCCAACAACTGCACCAATGATTGCAGCGACAACAAGCAAAGCAGCGAAGAGGAAACCATTACTTAAAATATCCACTCTTTCACCTCCTCTTGCTATCTAATTGTTGGTTCCATACATGCATTTTTGTCATGTTAATCATGTTTCAAACAATTTTTGGTTCGAATGCGGAAAGAATTAAATTAATACCGCATACCATATAATTGTAAAGCTCGTATACATGATTGTCAAGAGTTGTCAAGAACGATCAACTCACTGATGCCATCACGAATCGAGACTTGATACGCCTTATCACCTGATTCAGCTAGATGCTGATTGTGAGTAATCATAATAACTTGCCGTTCAAACATCATACTTAACGACTTCAAAAAATCGTATAAATAATGCACATAATCGCCTGAAACATGTTTACCTGGCTCGTCTAAAAGGAGAGGTCCGTTCATTTTTGGTTGGATCGTTTCGATTAAAGCAACACGTAAAGCAAGTGTCACAATATCGACGACACCGCCCCCCCTTGAATCTTGAGGTTTTGTTTTAATTTGAACCCCTTCATATTCGGTTACAACATAAAATTCAGCGACCGCTTTGTTCCCATGCTCTTCAATTTCAATCACAAAAGAAAAAAGCGGGCCGAATACATATTGTAAGGCATTGGTGACAAGTGTTTCCATTTGCTGCTTCGCCTGTTCCCTTGCATATTCAGCTGATTGCTGTAAAAGCACACGGGCTTTTTCATAAACATCAATTGTTTCTTGATATTCATTCAGTTCGTTTTGCTTTTTTGCGAGCTGTTCTTCTAACAGGACTCGTTTCGCATCAAGTCGAATCCATTCATTTTTAGTTTCCGTTAGTTGACGTTCTAGCTCAGCTATTTTGCCTCGATTATCTAGCATCTTTCATAAGTTCCTTTGGAATTAACGACCAAGCTTCATTTATGGCTTGCTCTATATGCTTTTCAAGTGCTTCAATCTCTTGATCCAACTCCTCTGGTTTTACACCAAGTTCATTAAGCTCTGCTAATAGACGTTTCTCTTGATTTTCTAATTCTTCTAATTTCGCTTCAGCCCGGTAACGCATATCCTTTGCTTGCTCAATCGTTTTTTTCATTTTGGCCAAATCTTGTTCAATATGTTCATGGTTCATTTTTTTCTTCCTCCTATTCATGTAAAAAAGTCATTACTTTTTCTTGATTCACTTCATGGCCACATAGAGGGCATGTTCCTTCGTTCACTAAAGCTTGTTCGTATTCCTTTTCAAGTTTAGATAAATCGACTAATGTTTTTTCTATAAAGGTTTTTCCCTTATCAATACGGTTTTTTAAATCCTCATATTGAACTCGTTTTTGTTTCAAAGTCTCCATTGTTGCAACCTTTTTATCAACAAAACCTAACTGTTCATTTAATGGATCAATTTTTTCTAACGACTGTAATTGTTTTTTTAGACTACTTAGTTCTATATGCAAACCCTTTTTTTGAATAGATAAATTCGATAACTGGCGTAAACGTCTCGTTTGTTCATGAACTTGCCCAAGTTGTTGAATTGGCTCATTTAATACAAATTCCGTTTGTTGTAACCGGTCTTTCAAATCTTGTTGTTCCTTTTTAAGCTGCTGATAACTCGATGAAAGTTTCCCTAATTGTTCTCTTTTTTGTTCATTGGCAACGATTTTTTCAAAAATATCTTGAACGGTTTGGACGTGCTTTGTTTTTTCAATCCATTGTTTACACACAATGATTGCGGTTTTAGTCTCCTGTACATATTGCTGCTTTCGCTTCAATTCTTTCAAGCGATACATCGCGTTTTGGATATTTTCCAGCTTGACTTCCCAGTTTAATGCTCCTGAAACTAATTGTTTCGTCCGTAACATTTTCGCTTTTTCCTGTTGTTGCTCTTTGTATTCAGCTTGCAAGCTTTTCCACTTTTCAAGTCGTTCTTGTTTGGCTTTTAATTGTGCCATAAAAGCTTCTGCTTTGTTAATTTTTTCTTTAGAATCATTGAGAGCTTGATATGGTTCAAGCTGATGCTGTAATTGTTCGACCTCTTCTTGGCCGTGCTTTTTTCTTTGTTGCAATTGAGATAAATCCTTTGACGTATCACGAATCGCCATGTCTAAATAATGAGCCCCACTTATCCGACCAATTGTTTTCGCTCGCACCGACCCTGTTTGCTCTAATAAAAATGGGCCATCTAATTGCTGAGCAAGGTGGAGGTGCAATTCATTATCTCGATCGACTCGTAACGGAAACATACCATGGGCTTCGAGCACTTCTTTCGGAACTTGGGTACCAAATCCTTCTAAAACGAGCTCTTCATCATTTGCTTTTTTTATTATATAGCGGTTTTTGGAGCTTTTTCGCTCCCTAATAATTGTGGCTCCATTTTCAAACTGGATCGTTACTCGTACAAAGTTCGCCCCAACTCTGACAAAGTCCGTTCCTCTTGGCAAGTTAAATAGGACCCAACGAATCGCTCTAATAATCGCCGTTTTACCGCTGTCTGATTGACCAACAATGACATTTAACCCTTTATCAAAATCAACCCATGTATCTAAATGAGATTGAAAGTTTTCGAGTCTAACAGAGAGTATGTTATTCATACTCCTCCCCCTCCCAGCTTTCTTCTACAACGGTAATCCTTCGTAACGCCTCTTGTTTGACCTCGTCCTCAACATTCGATAAAGAAGCGAGTTCTTGGATAATATCAGACATTTGTAAGCTTTGAAAATCAGATTGTTCTTTTACTTGTTGAATAAATTGATGGAGTTTTTCTTCTTGATGGACCGCTTTTTCTAAAAAACTACGATCGAGTACTTCTTCCCCTTTTTGAGCGGTTTTTAATACTTGTTCGACTAAATCTATTTTTTCTTTCGATAGTTGACCGATGATAACTTTTGGGAGGCGATTAAGCTCTGACCAATGATTGTTAACACGAGCTATTGCTCCTGGATTACAAATAAACTTTCCTTCTCGTTCTTTAATTCCAAAACCACCATGATAATGTCCTGTAAATAAAATATCAGCCGTTGTTCCCCAAATATGATCAATTAATGTGTGAGGGATTCCTTCTGGTAAAGCCTTTTCTACAAGCATACTATGGACAGTATGAATCATAAGATCTGCTTGATGTTCGTTAATTGGGTAATAATCTAACTTTGGGTCACGTTGATCTAAATCGTAATGATAAGGTTGTCCAGATAATTGCACCTTTAGACCGTTTTTTTCAAGTAATAGCGGAGCATCTGGCTGAATAATCGTCATTAAACCAAACGAATCTAATAAACCTAACATCGTACGAGAGAGAGTATTTGGATTATGACCATATGTGTCATGATTACCTGAAATCGCGTAGATTGGCATTTGAGCTGCTCGAAAGATTTTCGCAAATTGGCCGACCACATTCGGCGATAAATCAGGTCTATCAAAAACATCACCACCATGTAAAATAAAATCAACTTGGCGTTCATTAGCGATTTCAATAACCTCTGTTATTTTCATTTTTAATGTTTCAACAAAATCATCTAATCGATTTTTCGGGGAAGTTCCACGAATATGGGTATCGGTAAAATATAAAAATTGCAAGTTCTTCTCCACCTCCCGTAAATAGAAAAGTCGACAAAGTTATAATTAAGCCTTTGTCGACATCTTCAAACCCTTTACAAAATGGGCTTTTTTTATATTATATCCTTATTTTAAATCTAATGGAAGTTCATCGATTTCCTCTTCCGTTGGAGCATCTACTAAAATTTCACCATCTAAACCGTGATGCTGACGGATTTTACGTTCGACTTCTTCTGTAAGATTCCCATTCTCTTTAAAGAATTGTTTCGCATTTTCACGGCCTTGGCCAAGTCTTTCTTCATTATAAGAATACCAAGCTCCACTTTTTTGAACAATATCAAGTTCAGCCGCAATATCTAAGATAGAACCTTCACGGGAAATTCCTTCTCCATACATAATGTCCACTTCTGCTTGTTTAAACGGTGGAGCGACTTTGTTTTTGACTACTTTAATTTTTGTTTTATTTCCGACCATTTCATTACCTTGTTTTAAGGTTTCAGCACGACGTACTTCTAAACGAACAGAAGAATAGAACTTCAAGGCACGTCCACCTGGAGTCGTTTCCGGATTACCGAACATAACCCCAATTTTTTCACGAACTTGGTTAATAAAGACCGCAATCGTTTTAGATTTATTAACTGCACCAGATAGTTTACGAAGGGCTTGAGACATTAAACGAGCTTGTAAACCGACATGGCTATCGCCCATTTCCCCTTCAATTTCCGCTTTTGGAACTAATGCAGCAACAGAGTCAATAACGATAATATCAATCGCACCACTTCTTACTAATGCCTCAGCAATTTCTAATGCTTGCTCCCCTGTGTCTGGTTGGGAAAGAAGAAGTTCATCAATATTAACGCCTAATTTTTGGGCATATACTGGGTCAAGAGCATGCTCCGCATCAATAAAAGCCGCTTGCCCACCTGTACGTTGTACTTCTGCAATCGCGTGTAGAGCAACAGTTGTTTTACCAGAAGATTCTGGTCCGTATACTTCAATAATTCTTCCACGTGGATATCCACCTACACCTAAAGCAATATCAAGGGCTAATGAACCACTCGAAATTGTCGATACACGTTGATCTGTTTGTTCACCTAACTTCATAATGGAACCTTTCCCAAATTGCTTTTCGATTTGGCGTAATGCCATATCAAGGGCTGCTTTACGTTCACTCATTTTACAATCTCTCCTCTATCCATTTAATTTAAATTTCATTTATTCAAATCATGTCTTCACATAAAGATGATCGGTTATCGCACTTAAAAATTCAAAAAGGCGAATCTATGTTTCCTATGATCTATCATAACGCTTTTTTCTTCATTTGCCAATAGTTTTTACGAACATTTATTCGGTTTATTGGAATATGTTGAAAGAGAGGGTGGTAGGACTGATCACATCAATCCTACCATCATTAAATTAAGAACGTGTGGGTGTTCTTCTTTCGCGTTTTGGTCGAGGTTTAGCAGGCTCTAGATTAACTCTTGCTCCATTGATTCGAGAATAACGTAACGCTTCATAGACGAATGGGGCAACTTCCTCAGGTACTTCAATAAAAGTAAAGTTTTCAAAAATATCAATTCGGCCAACTGCCTTGCTCGGAATCCCAACAAGCTCAGCGACTTCTTCCGATAAAATTTTCGGTGTTAAGTTCACATTACGACCAACATTGATAAAGAAACGAATCATTCCTTTAGCACCGCCCGTTTCACCGAAATTATAGCCGGCTTCTTCATTAGGCGTTTCCGTTGAGAAATTCATCTTTAATAAAGCCGAAACAACATCTTCTGGTGAATGAACTTCTAAAATTTCTTTGACAAGAGGAGAAAACAAATCAAATTCTTTCCCGCGTGCCTCAATTGTATCGGTTACTCGTTTTTTCCATGAATCATGTTGCTTTTCCACAACTTCTTCAATCGTTGGCACATCTTGAGAAGGAATGCTCATTTTGATTTCATGTTCAATCGAACGTAAATGCTTCATCTCTCTTGGTGTTACAAGTGTTAGAGCTAATCCCTGCCTACCTGCCCGTCCTGTTCGCCCAATACGATGAACATAACTTTCAGGATCTTGTGGAATATCATAGTTAATAACATGTGTAACATTATCAACATCAATTCCTCTTGCTGCTACATCTGTCGCAATCAAAAATTCAATTGAAGAGTCACGGAACTTTTTCATAACTGAATCACGCTGGGATTGCGTTAAATCACCATGAAGACCGTCCGCCAAGTAGCCACGTGCTTGTAGGGCCTCCGTTAATTCCGCAACCCCTTTTTTAGTACGGCAAAATAAAATTCCTAAATCAATTTCTTCACTGTCAATAATCCGACATAATGAATCAATTTTATTTCGCTCTAAAACCTTAAAGTAAATTTGATTAATTAAAGGTGCAGTAACTTCTCCTTTATTAATCGTCACCATTTTCGGGGTCGTCATATATTTTCTTGATAGTTTTTTAATAGCTGGAGGCATTGTGGCAGAGAAAAGTAACGTCTGCCTTACCCCTTTTACTTCTCTTAAAATATGTTCAATATCATCGATAAAGCCCATATCTAACATTTCATCTGCTTCATCTAATACAATCGTATGTACACTGTCTAGCTTTAAAGTTTTTCTTCTTAAATGGTCAAGGATACGACCTGGAGTACCAATTACAACTTGTACACCTTGTCTTAAAGCTTTAATTTGATGACCAATAGACTGCCCACCGTAAATTGGCAATGTGCGAATACGTTTATGCACAGAGAGCTTCTGTAACTCTCCTGAAACTTGAATCGCTAGTTCTCTTGTTGGTGTTAAAATAAGGGCTTGAACATACTTTTCATTCGTTACTTTATCGACAACAGGGATACCAAATGCGGCTGTTTTTCCCGTTCCCGTTTGAGCTTGCCCAATTACATCTCCACCTTCTAAAATGACCGGAATTGCTTTCGCTTGAATTGGCGATGGTTCTTCAAACCCCATATCCTTAATTGCTTTTTTAATTGAATCTGATATTTCGAAGTCATTAAAATATGTCATTACTGCTCTTCCACCTTTTCATTTCATTAAGCAAATAATAGCAGCCGTACTTCACAGCTCTATCTCGAATTGCATTACGGGATCCATGAAGGGATAATGTATATCCATTTGCAATCCCTGATTTCCCGACAATTGATATGTAAACCGTCCCTGGGTCCTTCCCTTCCTGCTTGTCTGGTCCCGCGACACCTGTAAAGCTAATGGCAATATCACTTTCATAAAGTTTTTTTGCACCAAGTGCCATTTCTTTTGCACAGCTTTCGCTCACAACTCCATCTTGCTTGATTACTTCTTTCGACACTTGAAGTTGTTTTTCCTTTTCTTTCGTCGAATAAGCGACAGTTCCCCCGCTAAAAATTTCTGAAACACCAGAAAAACTCGTTAATTCACTTGCAAACATACCACCTGTTAAACTTTCAGCGCATGAAATTGTCCATTTTTCCATTTTTAGCTGTTGGACAACTTGTTTCATTAAAGAAGTCTGATCATACCCATAAAAATAATCGCCTACAATCGCTTGAATTTCTTTTTCAGTGGCATCTAATAAGCGAATCGCTTCTCCATCATCTTCATGTTTAACCGTTAACCTTAACGTCACTTCACCATTGCCAGCGAGCGGAGCAATCGTTGGATTCGTTTGATTATCAATAAGAGTTTCGAGGCGTGTCTCTAAAGCGGATTCACCGATATTAAAGAAGCGTAATACTCTCGATGTAATCTTGCCACGATTTAAGAGCATTTTTTCGAGTAATGGAACCAATTCTTTGACAAACATCGGCTCCATTTCTTTTGGAGGACCAGGTAGAAGAATGATCATTTTTTTATCTTTTTTAAATAACATTCCCGGAGCCATTCCATTCCGGTTCACAAGTACTTCTGCCCCTTCTAAAATAAGGGCTTGTTTTTTGTTATTTTCCGTCATCTTCATCTTTCGTTTAATAAAATATTGTTCAATGCTAAAAAGAGCATTTTTGTCATAAACAAGCTTCGTCTGAAATAGTTTTGCGACCGTTTCCTTCGTTAAGTCATCCTTTGTTGGCCCAAGCCCCCCGGTTAATATAACAATATCAGAACGCTGACTAGCTAAGTTTAAACTATCATAAAGTCTCTTTTCATTATCTCCGATGACGGTCTGATAATAAACATCTATTCCTAAAATCGCTAATTGCTCAGAAATAAACTTTGCATTGGTATTTAAGATTTGACCTAAAAGAAGCTCCGAACCAACCGCCAAAATTTCTGCTCTCATAAAATCGCCCCTATTAGCCTTGTTTGGCTAAAATATGTTTATTTTTCACAAAATAATCAATACCAGAAACAATCGTTAGAATCGTTGCAATCCAAATCATGATTTGATCAAAGGGAAATGAAATCGCTGAAAATGGTATATTGTAAAGCATTAACGCGGAAATTCCGATAATTTGAAAGACTGTTTTTAATTTACCTAGTGGACTTGCCGCAATCACATCACCATCTGCCGCTGCAATTAAACGAACCCCTGTCACCGCAAACTCACGACTAATAATAATAATCGCTATCCATGCCGCTAGTAAATCTAATTGGACTAAACCAATTAAGGCTGCTGTAATTAAGAGCTTGTCTGCCAAAGGATCTAAAAACTTACCAAAGTTCGTCACGAGATTTAACTTTCTTGCATAATAACCATCAAGCCAATCTGTGGCTGACGCAAAAATAAATAAGCAAGCGGCGATCAAATGTCCAACAGGGATCACAGTCCCAAACATTTCAATCGTACCAAGTGGTAAATCCGCTAACATAAATACCATAAAAACAGGAATTAAAATCATTCTAGATACTGTAATTTTATTAGGTAAATTCACTACATTAACCTTCCTTCTAAACAATTAACTAACGCATATTGACAAACTGAAGAGCAAAGTCAAAATCCTGCTCCTTCAAAAGGTGAATAACCGTTTGTAAATCATCAATACTTTTAGCAGTGACTCTTACTTGCTCACCTTGAATTTGAACTTTTACTTTTAAATTGGCATCGCGTATCACTTTTGAAACTTTTTTCGCTTTATCAGTCGTTAACCCGTTAATCAATTGGATTTGTTGTCGAACAAGTCCACCTGAAGCAGATTCTACCTTTCCTAAATCCATTGACTTTTGCGATAACCCTCGCTTAATAAATTTTGATTTTAAAACATCAAGCACGCTATTTAACTTGTATTCATCGTCTGAGATAACGGTAATTTGTTCGTCACCCGATCGTTCAATTGAGCTTTTTGAGCCTTTAAAATCATATCGGTTCGTTATCTCTTTCACCGCTTGATTAATCGCATTATCAACCTCTTGTAAATCAATCTCAGAAACAACATCAAATGAATGTTCTTTCGCCATCACCAAAAACCACCTTTCCTTGAAACCATTTCAAAATCGTCAAAATTATCTTATATCCTTATGGACTTGTTGATCATTGTATCATAAAAGGACCCTTGAAATAAAAAACCATCCTATCCTTTAACTACTGTCCAAATTGAAAATATAAATAAAGAAGACCTAACCGTATTCTAATATATTCCACCAATTATTGCGATTATTATCGATAAAAATGATAAAAAACACTACCATCTCACATACCAAATTTATCCTTTATTAATGGACAAAAAAAGTGAACATTTTGTTCACTTTTTATTCGTCACTAGAGAAACTAATATGAATATATTGATGAACTGCATCTAACTCATATTCAATCAGCTCACCATTAATATAAACCTCAACATTGTTTGAAGCTCCAATATTAATTTCAATTTCATTCTCTTCACTTAAATCAAACTCTAGTTCTACATCCTCATTAGATGTATTTGGTTGACCACTATGTAAAATAGTTCTAGAGTCATCCTTAATATCATAGTAAGAAGAGCTACCACTAAAATGAAGTTCAACCATTAATTCATCTGTACCTGTAAGCTCATAATAAGCTCTGGTTCCTTGTGTTTCTGTTAAGGTAAGTACTGATTGAGATTCCTCTACGGCTTCTTCTTCCTCAGTACCTTCTGAATCACCTTCATTATTGTCTTCTGTTTCATTGTCTGCTGCATCTTCTTTATCATCTAGAAAGTCTTCGGCAAACTCACTTTCTCCTAAATTATCCTCAGGAGGAATAGGCTCACTGCTAGTCCGATCCAATGACTGCATGACAAGCCATACGAGGGCAGCAATTACGACAATCGTCAGCAACCCAGCAACGAGTGGAATAAGCGGACTTTTTTTACCGGGTCGACTCGGTTTTACGGACGATTTTGATGAACGCTCGCGACGAGAAGGCAAATTAGTGACCTCTTTTTGTGGATTCGGTAACTCATTTTTATATTGATCAAATAATTCCTCGGGATCGATTCCAACTGACTCGGCATATGTTTTAACAAACGCCCTTGCATAAAAAAGACCTGGGAGCGTTTCAAAACGACCTTCTTCAATCGCAACTAAATAGCGTTTTTGAATTTTTGTTGTCGCTTGTAAATCTTCTAATGTAATTCCTTTTTCTTCACGAACTGTTTTTAAATGTTGACCAAGCTCTGACATACTAACACCTACCTACTACTTTAACTTATATCAAAAGACGAAAACCCTGATTCAACTGAGTCATATGTAATTTCCTCTGAGTCATCATTCCTTAATTCGATAATACAATCAAAATCCTCTAATTCATATTCAGTTTCGCGCACAAAAATATCTGGATGCTCAACGACCTTTACCGCAGGCAATTGCATAATGTCTCTCACAAGCTGACGATGCTTTTCTGTTGCTCTCATCGTTGAAACAATCCCATCAATAATAAAAATATGGTCGCTCCCTTGTTCATCATCATTTAAATGAGTTCGAACAGTTTGTCTCAGTAATGTTGAGGAAATAAACGACCAGCGTTTATTAGCACAAACACTTGAGGCAACGATCGACTCGGTTTTTCCTACACGAGGCATTCCACGAACACCTACGAGGAAATGACCATCTCTTTTATATAATTCGGCCATAAAATCAACTAATAACCCTAATTCTGAACGAATAAAGCGAAATATCTTTCTGTCATCTGCGTCACGTTGAATGTATTTGCCATGCCTAATCGCTAATCGATCACGTAATCTCGGTTCACGAAACTTCGTAACCGAAATGCTATCGATCGTTTTTAAAATGGCAAGAAATCGTTTGATTTGGTCATCGTCTGAGCTTTTTATTAGCATTCCCCGATTTTTATCATCAACCCCATTTATGGTGACAATATTAAGTGAAAGCATTCCGAGTAAGGAAGAAATGTCACCAAGTAAGCCTGGACGATTTTTTACGATTTGATATTCTAAATACCATTCTTTTAACGTCATACAAAACACCTTTCTTATCACTAAACACTAGTAACGAGCACTATGTGGATGATTGTCAATATTAGGCGAACTTAATCTTACTTGTTTATCATAATTGATCTTTCTCATAATTGAAAGGTGTTTATCGGATCATTTTCATAAAAAAGACATTCATCATATTGATTCGATAGATTCCATACATTTTCATAGTTTTTTACATATTTTTTTTGAGAAGCTTTAAGAAAACATGGCTGTATACTTCCGGGTCACTAAAAATAGGCTACTCGTTAAAATAGGGGTTCATAAATTAGTTGTACTCCGCCAGCTCCATACCCTACGCGTTCCGCGGGTGAACCGGGAGCCTCCTCGCTCCGCTGTGGGGTCTCCCGTGTTTCACTTTTCCCGCAGGAGTCTCCGGGTATTGCGCTGGCTCCGTTTTGGATCATCAAAAAACGTTTGATGCTATGATTGACACTCTAATAAATAATCTGATTTCCTAGGGGGCTTTCTCGCCACAGTTAAACTTGAGACTTCTTCAACAACCTTGTATACCTCCGGGATGTGAAACAAAAGGACTTCGCTTTTGCGAAGTCCTTCGTTTATTAATGATCGTGTTGCACGAGTTTAACCATCATATTCGCAATGGCATGCTGCTCACTTTCATCTGCCACTTTCCACAATTCAGCTAACACTCGCTCTTGTTCGTTTTTCGGTTCAACTTGCGCCGCCAAATACTCACCAACTTGATAAGCAACATCACTGATAACATTATGGTTCATTCCTTCGCTCTCAGCTTGATGAAGACGCTCACCTAGGAAGTCTTTCCACTGATCCCAATTATCGAGTACAGACATGTAAACCCCTCCTTCAAAAATGTAATGCTTCGATTTATATCATTCCTCGATTCCGCCCATAATATGCATAGAATTTTTTTTAACAATACCAAGCACCGTTTACAGAAATAATTTGACCATTCATATAGGAGGTTTTTTTGGATAGTAAAAAAGAAACGAGCTCAGCCACCTCTTCTGGTTGTCCCAATCGACCTGCTGGGATCTCCTCAATTAAAGCTTTTTTTTCTTCATCCTCATAACGGTCAAGCATTTCGGTGGCAATCGCTCCCGGTGCAATCGCATTAACTTGAATATTACTCAGAGCCACCTCTTTCGCTAATGCTTTAACAAAACTATTAACTCCTCCTTTAGCAGCAGAATAAATCACTTCACAGGAGGCTCCAGTTAATCCCCAAATTGAAGAAATAAAGACAATTTGTCCTGACCGTTCTCGAATCATTGCAGGTAAAAGAGTGCGAGTTATTTTTATTGGGTTATGTAAATGAATATTCATGATTTTTGTTAACTCATCATCGCTCGTATCTGAAAATAGCTGAATGGAATCAATTCCAGCATTATGAATGACGGCATCGACTTGACCGGTTATTTGACGCAATAGCTCACTTGCCCCATTATGCTCGCATAAATTTGCTTTCACTAAGACAACCTCTGCCCCTAATGCCTCACATTGCTCTTTTAACAAATGAATCGCTTTTTCATTACGATAATAATGCAAAAAGAGGGTACGCCTAGGAGTGGCAAGCGATTTTGCAATCGCTTGACCAATCCCTCCAGACGCCCCTGTTAAAAGCACTTGTTCTTTTTTACTCATGATAACCCTCTGCCTTCACTTGACAGATTGTATAACAATCAAAATCAAAATGGTCCTTCATAATCGTCTCTAAATCCGCTTTATCTAAGCTTTCAAGTACGGGGACGATGTCAAACAAATTCATCTCATTAAATTCATAACGAGTAAACTGATTGGCAATATATTCAGGTGAATTTAACGAACGTAAAAAGGAGCCTATTTTTTTCTTAATCGCTCGTTTCACCACTTCTTCAGATAGTTGTTTTTCTTTAAATTGAGTAATTTGTTCTTCTAATTTCGCCGCTAATTTATCAGGGTGTTTTGTATCTCCCCCGATAATCGTAAAACCGAACCCTTTTTCGGCTGAATAATCAAAAGAGAACGTATCATCAATTAAACCTTGTTCATAAAGCTCTTGATAGTTATTTGAGCTTTGACCAAACATTAAATCGAGTAAAATATTAAGGGACAACTCATGCTTTAACAATTCATTCCCTTGTTTATTCGGATTTTTATCCTTAAAACCAACTAATAGCTTTGGTGTTTGTACAGGCATCGTAATGACATTCTTTTTCTTAGCCACACCAGATCCCTCGGTTGGATAAAACCGCTCTATTTGTTCTGGTTCGGCAAATGTTTTTTTCGCTTGATTATCCTTTACTTGTTTGATAATCGCCTCTGGCTTAACAGGTCCGACTACAAAAAGCAACATATTATTCGGATGATAAAACGTATGGTAGCACGTATATAGCATTTCCTTCGTTATTTTGCCAATCGATTCAGCAGTCCCAGCAATATCAATTTTTACAGGATGATCTTCATACATATTTTCAATAACACCAAAATAGGCACGCCAATCAGGATTATCATCATACATCGTAATTTCCTGCTCGATAATTCCTTTTTCTTTCTCAACACTTTGATCGGTAAAATAAGGATGTTGGACAAAATCAACTAATGTTTCAAGATTTTTCTCAATATTAGATGTACTAGAAAATAAATAAGCAGTCCTCGTAAAGCTCGTAAATGCGTTCGCTGAAGCTCCCTGTTTACTAAAATCTTGGAATACATCGCCATTTTCATCTTCGAACATTTTATGCTCAAGGAAGTGGGCGATGCCATCAGGAACACGAATCGCTTCTTGCTCATTTAACGGCTTAAATTCATTATCAATCGAACCATATTTGGTTGTAAATGTCGCAAATGTTTTATTGATTCCTTCTTTTGGCAGGACATAAACATCTAATCCATTACTTAACTGTTCATAATAAAGCGTCTCATTTAATTGTGAAAACGTAATTGGTTTCATCGCTTATACCCCCTTACCTTTTAAGAAGTAAATCGTATCGAGTTCAATTTTTTGTGCCGCTTGCACGATTTCGTCCTTTGTCACATTTTGAATTTGTTCAATCCACTGTTCGATCGTACGTTGATGACCACTCACTACTTGATGATAAGCTAACTCCACAAAGCCTCTAGCGACATCAACTGATTCAAGAAGTTGATTAATGAGCATCGCTTTTGTTTGTTCAATCTCCGCTTCGGTAAAGTCGCCCTTTTTCATAGCATCCATTTGCTCTTTAATGATTTCCACTGCACGGTCATATTTGCCAAATTCAATCCCTGACATGACCATAATCAATCCTTTATGGCTTTCAAACCGAGAAGCAGCATAATAAGCAAGGCTTTCTTTTTCACGAACATTTATAAATAACTTCGAATGAGAAAACCCGCCGAACAAACCGTTACATACTTGCATTGCAACATAATCGGGATCAGCAAAAGTCGTATTCGCACGGAAACCAATATGGAGCTTGCCTTGTTTGACATCCTGCTCATCAAATACTTTCTTTTCTTTAATCTCGTTTGGTTCAGAGCTCGGAAGTTCTTTTACATTGTTAGCTAATTGAATACCAGAGAACGTTTCGGTTAATGTTTCTTTTAATTCAGTCTCGTGAAAATCACCGACAACATATAAATCAAAACGATTAGTCTCAAGTATGTTTTGATAATACGTATATAGCTCACTAGCTGTTATCGCTTGCACTTGTTCCTTTGTCCCAAACGATGTTAAGGCATAACGTTCCCCTTTAAACATTTCTTCCGTAATCCGGACATTCGCATAACGCATTTTATCGTCAAACACAGATTCAATTCGTTGAACAAGAGAACGCTTTTCACTTTCAACTATTTCTTTTTTAAAAGCCTCCCCATCCACAAGTGGCTCAAAAATGATTTCCTTTAATAATTCAATCCCTTCTTTGAGAAGTGATGTTTTTTCACTTAAAAACTTTTCATTGGCCACATCCAATCTAAAGGAAATGACATGATCTTCCCCTTTTTTCTGAACATCGGTTGCGAGCATCGCCCCATATAAATCATCTAATCGTTGACGAAACTTCGCTCGTTCAGATGTTTTAGCTGTAGCACTTTGAAGCACATGTGGCAGTAAAGCTCGATAAGCGACCGTCTCTTCTTCTAAAGGTGCTTTTAACATCATCACAAAGCTATACGTTTTAAATTTAGCTGTTTTTACAAGATGGGCATTAATCGAATCTAATGAGTGTACGGTTTCATTGAGTTCTTTCATCTAGTCTAAAACTCCTTTTTTGATCATTTTGATTAGGTTATGCTTTAATCCGTTTTCTTAACACGTGGAACTTAAATTTATCGGCTCTAAAATAATTTAATGAATAAAGAAGTGGTTCATCCTGCTCGTTATAATGGATTTGTTTAAGCAATAATAGCGATGTCTCCGGATCACATTCAAGAATCTCAGATACTTTTTCATGATAACCAAGCGGCTCAATATAGGTGACTGCATAAGATATTCCTTGTCCAGATTCATCCAAAAAAGAAAAAAAGGACTTAATTTCATGAATTGAAAAGTCTTGTACTAATTCATGTGGGATTTTATCCAAACAATAAACAATTGGGACTTGATTTGCTGTTCGAACCCGTTCGATTTCAAGAATTTTATCCGTTTCAATTGGATTGAACCTTTTTTTATCCTCTTCAGTCGCTTCTTTAATCGCTGATGAAAGAAAGATCGTACCCGGCTCCATATCGGCTTGGGCAATCATTTCCGTTACACTATGAAGCTCCTCTATCCCTGCCGAAAATAGTGGCTTTGTATGAACAAAAGTACCCACCCCATGACGACGGATGACGACCCCTTCCTCTTCCAATAACCTTAAAGCTTCTCTAAGAGTTGCTCGACTAATCCCTAATTGTTTAGACAAATCAAACTCGGACGGCAGCTTTTGTCCTTCTTGATACACTTTATTTTCAATATCCTGTTTTATTCGATCAATCACTTGTAAATATAATGGTCGCTGATCCGCTTTTATCACATGTTCCACTCCTTCAACTTTCTACTTCTCTCCATGAGGCCAAAAGAGATAACCGAACTCGATGCTCACTTTCTGTTATAGAGCTTCCTCCGCTCAGATTTTGCATCGTTCGCATTCTCGGTTAAACACTTTTGTTTTATCTTTTTACGAAGATTGTTCTTCATCATTTTTTTTAGCCACTAAAACCTCTCGTGGTTTACTGCCCTCATAAGGACCAACTACGCCTCGTTCTTCCATTTGATCAATGATACGAGCTGCTCTCGCATAACCAACCCGAAAACGACGCTGAATCATCGACACGGAAGCTGTATTCATCTCTGTCACTAATTCAACTGCATCTTCATACAAATCATCTGTCTCTTCGTGATTCGTTGTCTGCACCTCTTCTGATGGGGTCATTTCTTCTATGTATTGTGCTTTTTGTTGCGAAATAACGTAAGAGACGACGCCTTCAACCTCATCATCTGATAAAAATGCTCCTTGTACGCGCGTTGGTTTTGTTGCACCAACCGGTAAATAAAGCATATCGCCACGACCTAAAAGTTTTTCGGCTCCCGCTGAATCAATAATCGTTCGCGAATCGACTTGAGAAGAAACACCAAAAGCAATTCGAGAAGGAATATTCGCCTTAATAACCCCAGTTATGACGTCAACAGAAGGTCTTTGTGTCGCAATGATCATATGAATGCCTGACGCTCTCGCCATTTGGGCAAGCCTCGCAATTGAATCCTCCACATCGCCACTTGCGACCATCATTAAATCAGCTAACTCATCAACAATGACGACAATATATGGAAGGAACGGCTGTTTCGCCTGTTGTCCTTCATTCGCACGTCTTATATATTCATTATACCCTTCAATATTTCTTGTACCCGAATTTGAAAATAAATCATAACGGCGTTCCATTTCGGCCACAACCTTTTTTAAAGCTTGTGACGCTTTTTTCGGTTCAGTCACAACAGGGGTCAATAAATGAGGAATTCCATTGTACATATTTAACTCAACCATTTTAGGATCAATCATCATCAATTTCACTTCATGAGGTTTCGCTTTTAATAAAATACTCGTAATAATCCCATTAATACAAACACTTTTCCCACTTCCCGTTGCACCTGCTACAAGAAGGTGAGGCATTTTATTTAATGGAGCTAATACTGGTTCACCTGAAATATCACGACCTAAAGCAACAGATAATACATTCGTATCCTCTTTTGACTTATCAGAGTCTAGAACCTCTCTTAACGTTACAATGGCCACCTCTTGATTTGGCACCTCGATCCCAATCGCAGACTTCCCAGGAATGGGTGCCTCAATCCGAATATCTTTTGCCGCCAATGCTAGCGCTAAGTCATCAACAAGATTAACAATTTTACTTACCTTCACACCTACACTTGGATTCACTTCATATTTAGTTACAGAAGGCCCTAAATGCACTTTCATTATTTTCGCTTTGACACCAAAACTCTCCAGTGTCTGTTCAAGTTTTCTCGCATTAGACGTTAAACGCTGGCGATCACTACTTTGATTCGCTAATGTTGGTGATTGTAATAAATCAAAGGAAGGTAGTTGATAATCTATATTTTCCTCAATCGCTGTTGTCATGAGTGCCACCTCAGGCTGCTCCTCTGTTTCGTGATGCTCTGACTCCTCATGCTTGTCCTGATTTTTCTCAGCTTGTTTCGTTTTTAATTCAGCTTGCTCTTTTGCTTCAACCGATTTAGAATAGGCTCTTTCTGCAAAGTCCACAATTTCAGGCTCTGGTGATTCATCTAGTTCTGATGTCTGTTTTAACTCATCCTTCATTTTAGCTTTTTTATCTGCTTTTTTCTTACGTTGATTTTCACGTTCTTCAGCAAGCTTTTCCTTCGTTTGTTCCTTCCATAGTTTTCCGTCCCTAATAAAGTTATTAAAGCTATCTGTTAAATACACATAACTCTTTCGGAAACCTGAAGCAGCAAACTCTGTAAACGATTTACCTGTAATTAAAATTAAACCAACAATAAACAAAATAAAACAGAGAAAATAAGAACCACTTTCCGCAAATAAAAAATGACTGACAGCAAAAACGATTGAACCGATCATTCCCCCACCTAAATCTCCACTCGCAGGTGCTTCTCCCCTTATCTCCATTGAATAAAGTCGAAACGTATTGCGAATAACGGATTGATCAGTAAACCCTTCACGATAACCTAAATTTCGAAATAAACCAATATGACTGAATAATGCAAACGACGTCATCATAACATAAATACCGGCCATTCTTCTCGACCAAAATGTCGGCATTTCTCGTTTAAAAATCACATATAGTGCGAGGACCAGTAGCCCTGCCGCTAATAAAATAAACCATTCCCCTAAAAAAAAGCGGAATAAACTAACAAATGTTTCCCCAACCGATCCTAAGCGAGCTAGTGTAACAACGGCAATCACTAACAAACCTAAACCGATTAGCTCATACGTAAGCTGGGATTTCCATTGTGTTTTTTCTTTTTTTTCTTTTTGCCAAAGCACTCACCCTTAATCATCTAAATGTTCCCAATACTAAGAAGCAGCCAAAGACTGGCTGCTTTTACTAATCATTCATTATTATATCATACCCGATGCTTTTTCATGAATAAATATCGAAGGGAATGAAACTATTGTGGCATCGCCTGAATGACCGTTCCTGGAGTGTATTGCTCATTTAAATAAGCCATTGGATTTGAACAAACTAAGCGAATAACTTTGTAATCAGAGCCATTGATTTGTTGCACGACTAAATGGCCATCTTCAATCGGAACCGTTACATAATTAGAATATATTTGTTCGTCTTCAGGGAAAACCATTTCGTTTGGCATCATCGTATATAAAATCATTGGACAAAATCTCCTTGGTTCTTTTTCTCATCAATGAGCGTATTTAATTTCACTAAAGCCTGCCCTATTCCACCAACTTCATTGATTAAACCATATTCTACTGCATCCGTTCCCACCACATTCGTTCCAATATCTCGTGTTAAATTTCCTTTACTAAACATAAGTTCTTTAAATTTATCCTCGCTAATTTCCGAGTGCTTAGTTACAAAATTGATGACCCTTTCTTGCATTTTATCGAGATATTCAAATGTTTGTGGAACGCCAATCACTAGCCCTGTTAAACGAACAGGATGAATCGTCATCGTTGCCGTTTCGGCAATTAATGAATAATTAGAGGCAACGGCAATCGGTACACCTATCGAATGACCCCCACCTAACACGAGTGTCACAGAAGGTTTTGACATCGAGGCAATCATTTCAGAAATAGCGAGTCCCGCTTCGACATCACCACCAACTGTATTTAGAATAATTAACAGACCTTCTATTTTCGGATTTTGCTCAACCGCTACAAGCTGCGGAATTAAATGTTCATATTTAGTCGTTTTATTTTGCGGTGGCAGTTGCATATGCCCTTCAATCTGACCGACAACTGTCATACAATGGATATTCGAATTTTCCATTTGTACGACATTTGTCTGTCCTAACTCTTGAATCTTATCTAAAATCCCCCCAGATTTCTCTTCTTTTTTAGGCTCTGTTGGTGGTGGTGGTTGTTCTTGGTTAGAGGCATAATGATCCATGACAATAACGTCCTCCTTCTTTTCTGGATGCTTTTAGTATGAGCGCTTCATAGTCAAATATTCCTTAGCACACAAGAAGTGGGATACAGCTAACAGGGATCTCCTAAAAAAGGATGAGTGGATACATGTTTTGGCTGGTTGCAGACCTTTATTTGGGTGCCATACTCATTTGGATACATGTTTTGGCTGGTTGCTGACCATTATTTGGGTGCCATACTCATTTGGGTACATGTTTTGGCTGGTTGCTGACCATTATTTGGGTGCCATACTCATTTGGATACATGTTTTGGCTGGCTGCTGACCATTATTTGGGTGCCATATTCATTTGGGTACATGTTTTGGCTGGCTGCTGACCATTATTTGGGTGCCATACTCATTTGGGTACATGTTTTGGCCTTTCCTAATCGAATAAGTGGGTTCCGTTTCGAGCGGTATCCACTTACTCGGTCTATCTAAACCAACAAAAAAGATGACTAAAAAAGTGGAAACACTTCTTCAGTCACCTCTATTACAAAAACCTTTGCCTTCATCAATTATTAGACGTTTTATACTTCCATAATAATCGGCAAGATCATTGGGCGTCTTTTTGTTTTTTCAAATAGATAACGACTTAACCCTTCTCTGACATTACTCTTTAAAGAAGACCATTCATTGACATTTTCTGTCATGCACTTCTGTAAAATACTTCCGACCAACTCATTTGCATCCTCGAGTAATTTTTCGGATTCACGAACATAGACAAAACCACGTGAAATAATATTTGGACCAGAAACAATTTGACTTGTCTTCTTGTTTAAAGTAACGACGACAACTAATATCCCATCCTTTGATAAAAGTCTACGATCTCTTAGCACGATATTCCCGACATCACCAACACCTAACCCATCAATTAACACATTTCCGGAAGGTACTTTACCAGCTTTACGAGCTTGTCCTTTTGCAAATTCAATAACATCGCCTTTATCTACTAAGAAAATATTTTCTTCTGGGATGCCAACACTTAACGCTAAATCCTTATGAGCGTGCTGCATTTTAAACTCACCATGAACAGGAACAAAATACTTAGGTCTCATTAAATTAATCATCAGTTTTAATTCTTCCTGACTACCATGTCCTGATGCATGAACTCTTGCTTGACCGTACACTACTTCCGCACCAATACGGTGTAATTTATCAATAATTCCGGACACTGATTTTTCATTCCCTGGAATTGCATTCGCGGCAATGATCACCGTATCATATTGGGTAATCGTAATTTGACGATGGGCTCCTTTAGCCATACGTGTTAACGCAGACATTGGTTCGCCTTGGCTTCCCGTCGTTAAAATCGTAATATGCTCATCGTCATATTTATTGATTTCATCCACTTCAATCATAATATCTTTTGGATAAGTCAGATAGCCTAATTTTGATGCAATCGTAATGACACGAACCATACTTTTGCCGACTACAGCTACTTTACGATTTGTCCGAATCGACGCCTCGATTACTTGTTGAATTCGGTGCACATTCGAAGCAAAAGTTGTCACGATAATTCGACTAACCGTATTTTCAAATACCTCTTGAATGCCGTGTCCTACTTCTGTTTCTGATTTTGTTAAACCTGGTCTTTCTGCATTTGTACTATCAGACAGTAAACATAAAACTCCTTTTTGACCAATTGCAGCCATTTTACCGATATCTGCTTGCAGTCCATCGACTGGAGTTTGGTCAAATTTAAAGTCACCCGTATGTACAACATATCCTTGTTCCGTCTCAATACAAATACCTACTGAATCTGGGATACTGTGATTCGTTCGGAAAAAGGAAACATTTGTGCTTCCAACGACAATATTGGAATGTTCATCAATTAAATGGAGTTTGGTTTGACGCCAAATGCCCGCTTCCTTCAGTTTTTCTTCCACTAAGCCAAGGGTTAATTTCGTTCCATAAACTGGAACATTTAGTTGTTTTAATACATAAGTCAAGCCCCCAATATGGTCCTCATGTCCATGTGTTAAAACAATTCCTCTTACACGTTCCTCGTTCTCGATAAGATACGAAACGTCTGGAATGACGATATCGACACCTAACATATCATCATCTGGGAACATTAGCCCCGCATCAACGATAATAATATCTTCATTCACTTCAACTCCGTACATGTTTTTACCAATTTCGCCTACTCCTCCTAAGGCGAATACCCGTACTTTCTCTATTTTTTCGTTTGACAATGTGCTTCCTCCTAATTTGTAGAAAAAATCTTAGCTGTTGCTTTATTTTTCTATTCGTTAATCTTTTCGTTGTCCGTAAAATCATTTTCTAAAGAAACTAGGCTTAAAAGACAACCTAGTACGATTCTTTTACCTATCCGACCCATATCCTTGGCAAAGATGGTTCAAATAAAATGAATAAACATTTAATACTTCTGTTCATCATACCCGTCCGAATCACTTGTTATCAGTATACCTTATTTTCAAAATGAAAGACAAGACTGATCTTCCTCAGTTGCTAAAATCAAGAAATTATTTAATTGTTTTCAATAAAAATTTAACAACTTGGTTTACTCAACCACCCCCTGACAAAATCGCAGCGAGGTCTGCTATTTTTCACTATTGATGCCACTGAAAACCGTTTACTCGTTAATATATGGCTAGATTAGTTAGTCTGCTCCTAGAGCTGCACGCCCTACGCGTTCCGCGGGTGAATCGGGAGCCTCCTCACTTCGCTGCGGGGTCTCCCGCCCTTCACTATTCCCGCAGGAGTCTCCGGGCATTCCGCTCGCTCCGCCTTTGGTCATCAAAAAAAGTTTTAGAGCAAACACAGGGATTAACTTCAGCTTTTTTCCTATCCTAAACAAAAAACTCGCTAAGAAGTAACTTCTCAACGAGCTTTCAAAAGACTTATCATCATACTTTTTTTAGAATTTTGCCTTGTTCATTAATTCATTTAATTGCGCCTTTATTTCTGGTTCAATGTCGACCAATGGCAAGCGGACGCTGCCAACATCTATCCCTTTTAAACTTAGTGCATATTTAACACATGTTGGACTTGGCGCTAAAAACATCGCTTTCATCAATGGCAGTAGCTGCCTATGCATGGCTGCTGCCCCTGCCACATCCTCATTAAAATAGGCCTCAATCATTTTTTTCATCTCTAAACCATAAACATGTGCCGCTACAGATACAACGCCATTAGCACCAATCGCTAATGAGGGGATTGTTGATGAATCATCGCCACTATAAACGTAAAAATCATCAGGTGTACCCTCTATAATCTCAGCAACTTGCTCTAAGTCCCCACTTGCTTCTTTAACGGAAGTAATATTGTCTACTTTCGCTAATTCAATCACTGTTTCGCTTGTCATATTAACAACAGTACGTGCCGGCACATTATATAACATAACAGGTAAATTTGTACTTGCTGCAACAGCTGAAAAATGCTCAATCAAGCCTTTTTGTGAAGGTTTATTATAATAAGGGACAACAGCCATGATGCCATCCACCCCTAGAGCCGTTGCCCGCTCGGTCGCTTGAACAGACTCTTCTGTATTAAAACTCCCGACACCTGCAATGACTGGAATTCTTTGATTAACATAATCCACAACAAAACGAAATAATTCATCCTTTTCTTGTTTCGTTAATGTAGGAGATTCACCCGTTGTTCCACAAACAACGAGTGAGTCAGTTCCATGTTGAATTAAATGATCGATTAACCTCTTTAATGAGACATAATCTATTTGACCATTATCTTGAAAAGGAGTAACCATAGCTGTTAATAAACGTCCAAAATTCATGACTCTCAGCTCCTTAACAATCGTCAAAACAAACAATATGAAATCGGTGCTTTTATTCGTCTGATTCTATTAAATGGAACATATGATGGAGAGCATTAACGGCCTTTACTAAATCCTCACCTTTGACTAAAACCCAAATCGTCGTATGGGAGTCAGCCGATTGTAAAATCTGAATGTTTTCTCTCGATAAAGCTCCGACAATTTTGGCTGTGACTCCAGGTACTCCTGTCATTCCAGCTCCAACTGCCGAGACTTTGGCACAATTGCTTTGCACTTCCGGCTCATACCCCATCGTTTGTAAAACGTCAATCGCTCGTTCAGCAACTTCATCTAAGACCGTATAAACAACACCGCGTGGATTGATATTAATAAAGTCGACGCTTATTTTTTCATTCGCCATCGCTTTAAAAACCTTTTCCTGCAAATCATATTGCCCATCTTGTGCAAACACTTTAATTTGCGTTACATTTGATAAATGGGCGATACCTGTAATGATTCGTTCTTTTACGTCTTTGGTGGCATCTTCATTTAATGAAGATGTAATTAATGTGCCACGCTCTTCTGATAAGGTTGAACGAATACGAATCGGGATCTTCGCTTGCATCGCGATTTCCACCGCACGAGGGTGAATCACTTTCGCCCCTTGATAGGCCATATTACAAATTTCCGTATACGTCATCACATCTAAAGCCCGAGCTTCTTTGACAATTCTCGGATCAGCCGTCATAACTCCTTCAACATCGGTAAAAATATCAACCCATTCCGCTTGAACGGCAGCCCCAAGAGCTGTAGCCGACGTATCACTCCCACCTCGACCTAATGTTGCCAGTTCACCATTTTTGGATTGCCCTTGGAAACCAGCTACAACAACAACATCAAAGTCGGCAAGAAGTGTCTTTAAATGCTCGGATCTCATATCGGTAATTTTCGCTTGCGTAAAATCTTCATTCGTTCTAAATCCAGCTTGAGCACCTGTTAATGCTCTTGCTTTTAAACCTTTTTTCAATAATACTTCTGTAAAAACAACTGAGGAAATCACTTCACCACATGAGACAAGTAGATCTTGCTCACGCTTTGGCATAATCGTTCGATCCATTAAACCGAGCAATGTGTCTGTTGCATAAGGCTGACCCGCTCGCCCCATTGCCGAAACGACGACAATTACTTTATAGCCATCCTCGATTGCACGCATCACATGACCAGCCGCAAGTCCTCTTACTTCCTCGTCTTTAACTGATGTTCCACCAAACTTTTGAACAATGATTTTCATAATACACCACTCTTATTTATCCTAGTAAATTTAATTTAATTAAACTTTCAGCAATTTGAACTGAATTCCATGCAGCACCTTTTAGTAGATTATCTGAAACGATCCACATATGATATCCATTATCACGGTCTAGATCTCGGCGAATTCTCCCGACAAACACATCGTTTTTGCCTACAGCAGTAGATGCCATTGGGTAAATTTGATTGTCTGGATCATCTTGTAATGTAACTCCAGGTGATGAAGCTAATAACTCTTTAATCTCTGTAACAGACGCTCCACCTTTATCTGTTTCAATATAAACAGACTCTGAATGCCCTGTTTCCACTGGTAAACGTACACAAGTAGCAGCGACTTCAAGTTGTTCCATATGCATAATCTTTTTCGTTTCGTTTATCATTTTCATTTCTTCAAATGTATAACCATTTTCTTGAAATAGATCAATTTGTGGAACCGCATTAAAGGCAATTTGATAGTGCTTTTTATCACCACTACAAGGTAGAACCTCTGCCTTTACTTCCTCTCCATTTAAAATCGCAGTTGTTTGTTGTTTCATTTCTTCAATCGCTTCTAACCCTGCTCCAGATACGGCTTGGTACGTTGAGACCACAACTTTTTTCAAACCATATTTTTCACGTAATGGCTCAAGAGCGACAACCATTTGGATCGTTGAGCAGTTTGGATTAGCGATGATGCCCTTATGCTCTTTTAAATCCGCTTCATTTACTTCTGGTACGACTAGCGGCACTTCTGGGTCCATCCGATAAGCACTCGTATTATCAACGACAATCGCTCCTCGTTTCACTGCTTCTGGTGCTAATTTTTTTGAAACAGAACCACCTGCACTAAATAAAGCGACTTGCACTCCTTCAAAAGAATCTGGTGTTGCTTCTTCAACTGTATACTCTTCACCTTTAAAAGTAATTTTTGTTCCAGCCGATCGCTTTGAAGAAAGTAATTTTAATTGACCAATTGGAAAATCTCTCTCTTCTAAAGTTTTTAACATTTGTTGACCTACTGCTCCTGTTGCTCCTACTACGGCTACGCTGTAACTTACATTTTGCATGAATACTGTCTCCCTTCAGTTTTCAAAAAAATTAACAAATGGTCAGCCTATCCAATTACGATCTTTTTATGTTGGCTGTGTGATTACTCTATTAAACTTTAAGGGAAAACAAGCATTAATGCAACTGTTGCCAAAAAGAATCAATTAATCTTTGTATTTTTCAATTAGCACTGGTTGATATTGTTTTCCCTCAATCGCCGCTTCAACCGTCTCTACAAGTGAGTCCATACGAGCGACAAGCGAATTCGGTTTAAGAACAGGATCATCTTGCCCAAACGGAATAAAGTAAATATTTTTCGTTGCCATCAATCTCATAATATTGATGCCATTTAAACCTAATGCATCATTTGTTGAGATTCCTAGAACTACAGGATTGCCATTTCTCAAAGTCGCTTTAGCCCCCATTAGAACGGGAGAATCGGTTAAAGCATTGGCAAACTTGCTCGTCGAATTTCCCGTGATTGGGGCGATAACCATACAATCTAATGGGGTCTTAGGACCAAATGGCTCTGCTTTCACAATCGAATTGACAATCGGTTCATTCGTAATCTCTTTAATTTTCCTTAACCAATCTAAGCTATCTCCAAACTTTGTGTCCGTCGATTCAACAGTATAGGTAATAAATGGGGTAACCTTTGCCCCTAAGCTAACTAACTTTTCCATTTGTGGAAGAACGGCATCATACGTACAATGAGATCCCGTTAAACCAAATCCAATATGCTTCCCTTCCAACAACATAATAAACCTCCTTAAATATAAAGCGGAGTCCGTTTGCTCAGAAGCGAGAAAAAATTAGGGGCGGCTTATGAAGTCGCTCTTTGACTTCATAAAGACGAACCGATTTTTCTCGAGCTTCTAACGGACGCAGCTAGATTGAATATAAAGCGCAGCCTGTTTGTTCAGAAGCGAGAAAAAATTAGGGGCGGCTTATGAAGTCGCTCTTTGACTTCATAAAGACGAACCGATTTTTCTCGAGCTTCTAACAGGCGCAGCTAGATTGAATATAAAGCGCAGCCTGTTTGTTCAGAAGCGAGAAAAAATAAGAACAGCTGATGAAGACGCTTTTTTGTCTTCATTCAGA